>CAMWHX010000022.1 GCA_947174155.1 uncultured Porphyromonadaceae bacterium | reverse complement strand
AACTCGCGACCCATAGCTTGGAAGGCTATTGCTCTACCAACTGAGCTACTTCCGCATTTACCGACCTTATCGGATTTCGTGGGCGAAGATGGATTCGAACCACCGAAGGTATAAACCAGCAGATTTACAGTCTGCCCCATTTGGCCACTCTGGTATTTGCCCTTACATTATGTCTTTGCACTCTCTTTCCGAAGTACCCTCTCAGAGGTTATCTCCGAAATTCGAGTGCAAAGTTAATGCCAAAAATTGAATCCTCCAAATTTTTCAAGAAAAAAATGAAGAAAAATATGATTTTTTATTCCGGCGCCTTATTCTACCGTCACTGACTTGGCCAGATTACGGGGCATATCCACGTTCTTCCCTTTGTTGATAGCTATATAGTAGCTAAGGAGTTGCAACGGTATACTCGTAATAATCGGGGTCAGGCATTCCGGCACTTCGGGCACCTCAAGCACATGGTCCGCAATGGCGCGTATCTCCTTGTCTCCGCGGGTCACAATGGCGATCACACTGCCGTGGCGTGCCTTCACCTGCTGCACGTTGTTGACAATCTTCTCGTACAGGTGATCATTGGGCGCGATTATCACCGTGGGCATTTCGGAGTCGATTAGAGCGATGGGACCATGTTTCATCTCCGCTGCCGGATATCCCTCCGCATGTATGTAGGAGATCTCCTTGAGCTTAAGCGCTCCCTCGAGGGCAACAGGGTAACTGTATCCTCGGCCGAGATAGAGGAAATTACGCGCATAAGTATATATTAGGGAGAGATGCTTGATCTGGTCATGGAGTTTGAGTGTCTCCTTGACAAGATCGGGGATCTGCTCCATATACTTACCGAGCTCACGAAGATGCTCGTCGCTGAGTGTGCCTCGCAGATGGCCGACCGCCATAGCGAGCATGGTGAGCACCATCACCTGACCGGTAAACGCCTTGGTGGAGGCCACACCGATCTCGGGACCGACATGGATATAGGTGCCGCTGTGGGTTTCTCGGGGAATCGAAGCTCCGACAACATTGCTGATACCGTATACGAATGCACCCATCTTGCGTGCGATCTGTATAGCAGCCAGGGTGTCGGCGGTCTCTCCACTCTGTGAAATGGCAATCACCACATCATGCTCATCGAGCACAGGGTTGGAGTAACGGAACTCGCTGGCATACTCCACGGCTACCGGTATACGCACCATGTCTTGAAGCAGATACTTCCCGAGAAGTCCGGCATGCCATGAGGTGCCACAGGCTACTATGGTGATACGACGGGCGTTTTTAAATTTCTCGGCATTATCGAGTACACCGTTCAGGATCACACGCGTACCCCCCTCGACCACACGGCCGCGCAGACAGTCACGCAGTGTGTTGGGCTGCTCAAAAATCTCTTTAAGCATGAAATGCTCGTATCCCCCCTTCTCGAGTTGGGAGATACTCATCTCGAGCTTCTTGACGTCAATCTTCGCCTCCTCGTTGCCCAGAGTGACGACCTTCAGCGGTTCGCCGCGACGCAGGATTGCGATCTCGCCGTCATTAAGATACACGACGTTGTCAGTATACTCCACGATAGGAGTAGCATCGGATGCAAGAAAGAAATCACTGTTATTCTTCCCTATACCAATCACGAGGGGACTGCTCTTGCGGGCAGCGATGATCTGGTCGGGATTATTCTTCTCTATAACCGCCACTGCATATGCTCCGACAACCTGGTTAAGGGATTCGCGTACGGCATCGAGCAGTGAGCAGTTGTTAGTCAGACGGATATACTCTATGAGCTGCACAAGCACTTCAGTGTCAGTCTCTGAGCGGAAGGTGCAACCATGCTCCTGGAGGGCATCTTTGAGCACCTTATAATTCTCGATGGTACCGTTATGCACCAGCGCGAGGTTTCCATCCTCACTGAAATGAGGGTGGGCGTTATGATCGGATGGCTCACCGTGGGTAGCCCAGCGGGTATGAGCTATACCTACCTTTGCATCAGTCGATTTGTCACGGCAATAGTCCTCTAAATTACTAACCTTCCCTTTTGTCTTATATACATTGAGTGAGCCATCGGGAGTTCCGAGAGCTACACCGGCACTGTCATAGCCACGATATTCCAGGCGATGCAAGCCTTTGATGAGCACATCATAGACATTACCTTCGCCAAGGTATCCTACTATTCCACACATATTTTAAGTCTGAGATTATGATGTAAGTTAATAAGTTGATAACGCGGCGGCGCCTGATATATTGCCCGATGTCGTAAGAATAAGCCGGCCGGCCATCTCTGTCAAGGCCTCCACTCGGGCTTCTCTCCGCATGACAGGAGATTAATCTTAGCTTCTATCCTACAAAAAAAATAGGCGACCTCCGGTGTCACACAGACAGCGGAGGTCGATAAAAGTGTAGATTACAATTCTCTTTTTAATTAGACCGGTCGGCGCGACAGAAGCCGCTGTGGCGGTGCGGGGGTGCGAGCATCCTGTCATCAGGAAAGCCATGCACTGGACGGTATCAGTCTTGGTATCAGTCTTAAGGTATGCGTGTCAGTATTAACCATCTAAAGTCCTATTTTGTCCACTGAGTGTCTTCTTGGGTATCAGGTTCAAAGTCAGAGGTTTTTAATAGTGTCCGTCCCCGCACTGCCGCGGCCGCCTGCCGCGCCATCCTGCCGTCCGGTCTCTCATGACCGACGACGCCGGTGAGTTTTCATGATGTTAGTTCGAGTTAAGTATTATAGTATATCGTGTGCAAGTCGTCCGTAGACTCCTTGACGTATGATCTTCTTAACAAGTGTCAGAACCTCTCGTTTTGACAATGCAAAGTTAATGAATATTCCGTTACGCACCAAATCTTTTTTTCTACCCCCACTCCGATTTTAACCCGCACAACTGCAATTCATGTAACAATATAACGGCAAACTGCCACCATACACCCCTAATTTCAGGGAATATGATGACAGTTTGTCAATATGCAATTTGCAATTAAGGCATGAATAGATGTTGTATAACATCAAAATTCATCGCCCAACGGAGTGACTGCCGGCTCACGCAGGCGATAAAGGAGGTTCTGCTTGAGCCGGGGATTGTCCATAAGTACCTGCGAGAGCTCCCAATGGTGCCCGGCCTCTTCGCGCAGCAAGGGGGAAGTGGCATCCACATCGGTAAGGTTCCACGTCAGTAGTACCGTCTTTATCTTCAACGCCTTCAATTTCCTGACAAGCATCTCGTGGTCAGCATCTCCGGTGATGAGCACTACGTAGTCGAACTGACGAAAAGTGGCAAGCTCATAAGCCTCCAGGGCAAACCACACATCCACACCCTTCTCGATGACCTGCACCACACCGTCGCGTTCAGTCTCTCGAAGGTGCTTGTAATGGAACACCACATCATTTTCTATCAGCGTATCCTCGAATTTGCGCTCATTATATAGGAGATGCTTGTCGTACGCCTCCTTAACCCTGTATCGTCCGCGGAAATAATGAGCCTCCGTGATCTGACAATCAGAGGGATTGACACCCTCCTCGCGTGCGAGCCGCGTAGAGATGAACTCGAAGAGTGAACGAACTCTGATGATACTGCTCTCCATAGCTTTGAGAGCGCGGTTAACCTTGGCATAGTAGCCTCCGTCGATGAAGACCCCTACTGATATGTATCCTGTCATAATATAGTGCTGAATAATTATATAGTGCTGAATAATTACTGTATAGCGGATCAAACACACCGGGACTAAAGCCGACGCAATTCCACTACCATTATAACCCTCCGACCGGGTAGGGGGGTTCATCCATATATAAAATAAATTCCGCCGGCGGGCTTTCACAAGCCTCCGACGGAGCTAATGTTTTCCATAATACTTATCAAACTAACCTAACATCATGAAACGATTGTGATTACTTTTGCTATCTGTTAAAACAAACGTGTGCGCCAAAAAGTTTTGACGCACACGCAATATTTTTTAATTCTTCGGTTCTCAGGCCAGACGACGCAGGATCTCACATACGAGCTTCCAGTATTCAGCCACGGAGGGGATATTGCACTTCTCGCTGGGAGAGTGAATATCTTTAAGTGTGGGACCGAAGCTGATCATGTCGAGATTAGGCATCTTCTCCAGGAAGAGACCACACTCCAGCCCGGCATGAAGAGCCTCGATACGGGGCTTGTGGCCAAAGAGATCCTCGAAGCTGCTCTCTGCGACTTTCAGGACCTTCGAGTCGGGATTGGGTGCCCAGCCGGTGTAGGTGTCGTCAAACACGACTGTGCCGCCGATCATACGGAAGAGTGCCTTCACGCGATCTGCTATCTCATCGCGGCGGGAGTCAACGGAGCTGCGCTGATGCACGGTTACTACCACTGCCCCACCCTGCATCTTCACGGAAGCGAGGTTACAGGAGGTCTCTACCAGGCCTTCTACGGCGCGAGACATACCTTGCACTCCGTTGGGACAGGCGAAGATAGCGCTCACAAGTCGGGAAGCATCCCCGTCGGCTATAATCTCAGCGGGAGCATCGGCCTTTACAGAATCAAAGGTGAAGTCAGGACCTTCGGCGAGAAGGAACTCGGCATGAAGCATGTCGCTGAACTCCTTGACATACTTGTCGAAGGCCTCGACATCCTCGGGACGGACACCGACAACTGCCCATGCCTCGCGCGGTATCGCATTGGCGAGATTACCGCCGTCGATCGAGCTCAGATGCAGATACCAGCGCTGATTGGCCTCCCAAAGGAATCGGCAGAGTTGCTGATTGGCGTTGCCGCGACCGAGGTTGATCTCCATACCGGAGTGACCACCCTTGAAATGATTGAGGTGAACCTTGCGCCACTCCAATCCTGCGGGGGCTGCCTCTGTGGTGACGGGCACCGTGGCGATAGTCACCTTGCCGCCGGCACATCCGATGACGAGCTGACCATGCTCCTCGCTGTCGAGGTTCAGGAGGATATCACCCTCTACAAAACCGGGCTGCAGTCCGTTGGCACCAATCAGACCCTGCTCCTCATCTACGGTGAAGAGGGCGGTCAGCGGACCGTGGACGAGGGTGTCATCAAGGAGCACGGCCATAGCGGTGGCGCAACCCATACCATTGTCAGCACCCAGAGTAGTGCCGTCGGCCTTCACCCAATCTCCATCGACGATAGTGGTGATGGGGTCAGTCAGGAAGTCATGTTCCTTGTCGCCACGCTTCTCGGCGACCATATCCTGATGGCCCTGAAGGATGATGGCAGGGGCGGATTCGTGGCCGGGAGTTGCGGGCTTCGTCATTGCTACGTTGCCCACCTCATCGGTCTTCACGGGTATATTGTGGCGCCCGGCCCAGTCGACAAGAAATTTGAGCATCTTGTCGAGGTGATGCGTAGGACGGGGCACCTTGGTGATTTCATCAAAACACTCCCACACCAGGCGGGGCTGTAAATCTCTGATAGTCATGTTTTAGATATTAGATTGTAGATATTAGATAGTAGATAGAGGTTATTGCGCGTCTTTGTACTTGGCATAGGCATTCGCCATACGGGTGTGATATCCACGCTTTGCATAGGAGGCGCCGTTATACTTACGTGCGAACGCTGCCCAATTCTTATTACGCAGGTCTTCGAGCATGCCGGAGTTGGTGATGAAGGCAGCAAAGAGTTCGAGCTGCTCCAGTTCGCTGTAAGACATCAACCTGACAAACTCCTTGACAGAGTCGCATCCGCAGGCTCGGTAGTTGAATCCTCCGATCTGAAACATTCCCCAGAATGTCCCCATATCGGCTGCATCCTGGTTGCTTCGACGCGCGGTGACAAGCTGTGTCCACTCCCGATGGGCATACCCGCTCAGGCCGTGAGGCACCTTCGCATCTTTATCGCCCGCACACTTTGTCTTGGCTTTATATCGGGCATACATCGTCTTGTCGAAGTTGATGACGGGCACCCCGGGAGCCCAAAACCCTTTCATGCGTCCTCCCGACTCGATATCCACGACAGCCTTCATGGCCGCCACTTCGACACCGAGTTCTTCGGCCACCATCTTGAAGTCACTGTAGGTCAGGCCGCTGTAGCGCGTAGCCTCATCCTCGGGGGGTAAGCTGTCGACACGTACGTGCATACCTGTCGACACACTGTCGGCCGATGATAACGAGTCATCTCCATCCGCTACGGGATGCGGGGCGGCGTGACGCGCACACCACCCCGCCGTAGCGGCCAGTATGACGACAGCGGCTACTGCCGCCAACGTCCATGACCGTCTCAGCCTCATACGCCGGCTACCTTTTCAAGTACGCGGCAGAGATGACGCCAGAATTTCTCGGTAGTCGGGATATTCAGTTTCTCATCGGGAGAATGCACACCGGTCATAGTAGGACCGAAGCTCACCATGTCCAGTTTCGGATAGCGCGACAGGAAGAGACCGCACTCCAGACCGGCGTGGATAGCCTTGATAGCGGGCTTCACGCCGAAGAGCTCCTCATAGGCCTCGGCGGAGAGCTTCATGATCTTCGACTCCATGTTGGGAGCCCAGCCGGGGTATCCGTCGGAATGGCTGACCTCAGCGCCTGCGAGCTGGAAGTGAGCCTCCACCTGACCGGCGATATCGTTCTTGCGTGATTCCACGGAGGAGCGCTGTGAAGTGGTGACCTTGATCTTGTCATCCTCAATCATCTTGACAGCTGCCAGGTTGGTAGAAGTCTCGACGAGACCCTCCAGGTCGCGACTCATGGAGAAGACTCCATGGGGAGCACTGTAAAGGGCACGCACCAGAGCGAGTGAAGTCTTGGAGTCGATGCAATATTCGGGACGGTCGACAGTCTCGATAACGAGGTTCATCGAGGGCTCGATACCCTTATACTCATTGCGGATCTCCTCAGCATACTCGTTGAGGCGACGCACGAGAGCCTTGTGATGCTCTGCCTCGATACCGAAGACAGCATGAGCCTCACGCGGGATGGCATTGCGCAGGTTGCCGCCGTCGAAGGAGGCTACCTCGATATTCCAGCGCTGTGAACACTCCCAGATGAAACGAGCTATGATCTTGTTGGCATTGGCGCGACCGAGATGGATGTCTCCACCGCTGTGTCCGCCGAGCAGACCGCTGACGCTGACACGAAGATAGATGAAATTCTCGGGGGAGAGGCTGCGGTTGTACTTGAAAATGGCTGTAGTGTCGATACCGCCGGCGCATCCTACGAAGATCTCACCGTCATCCTCTGAGTCGAGGTTAATCAGGATCTCACCTGAGAGCATATCCTTACCCAGATTCTGGGCACCTTCGAGACCAATCTCCTCGTTGACCGTGAAGAGAGCCTCCACGGGACCATGCTTGAGATCGGGATCAATCATCACGGCCAGAGCGGCAGCCATACCGATACCGTTATCGGCGCCAAGGGTGGTGCCGCGAGCCTTCACCCAGTCTCCGTCGACGTATGTGTCGATGGGATCCTTCATGAAGTCATGCTTGGTGTCGCTGTTCTTCTCGGCCACCATGTCCATATGGGCCTGGAGCACTACGACAGGAGCATCTTCGAGACCGGCAGTGGCAGCCTTGCTCATCACCACGTTGCCGCAGTCATCAGTCTTGGCCTTGATACCATGCTTCTTCGCGAAGTCGAGCAGGTATGCACGAATCTGCTCCTCGTGACAGGAGGGACGAGGCACCTTGGTGATCTCATCGAAACAACGCCAGATCAGTTCCGGCTTAAGGTCTTTTACTTCCATTGTTATTGTTCTTTTGGTTCTGTTTTTCCGGTATTATGGGATTCAAAATTTTCGATGTCATGTACGCCCAAAAACGCCTTTGGGCGGTTTGACCGCCCAAAGATAAGCATTTTTTCGGTATCCGCCAAATGTTGTCTCATTTTCGTGTTGACACGGTGACAAACCCACTCATACGGCACCTATAAGTCTTAAAAATGCTAAAAATCTTTACTTCCCCCGCCGATATTCGGCAAATTAGTATTACTTTTGTGACACTGTATGCCTACGTCTCTCCCCGGGCTCACAAGTAATTGAAACATTATAAAAAAAGACTACATATTTATTCCTATCTCATGAACAGATTCCTTCAGTCCGCGCTCTGCGCAACTGTCGCTCTCGCCTCGCTGGGCACAGTAGCCTGCTCCGGCTCCGACTCTGCCAAAGATACCGACAAACCGGCTGTTTCGGCCAAGTCCGACGCCAAGAAATCTGACTCCCATCAGCTCCCCAACTACCGCTATGTGGACCTCGACTCCGTGTTGAGTCGCTACAACCTGGCCAAGGACTACAATGAGGAGATGCTGCGTATGCAGACAAGCATGGAGGCTGAGGTGAAGCGTCACGAAAACTCCATCCAGTCTCTCGCATCGCAGATGCAGAATAAGGTGCAAAACAACTCCTACCTCTCCCAGCAGAGCTTCGATGCTGACCAGCGCAAACTCGCCCAGATGCAGTCCTCGGCCGAGCAGTCGGTAGGCACTCTGCAACAGAAGTTCCAGGAGAGCGCCATGAAGGCCCAGAAGGCTGTCAATGACTCCATCGAGTCTTATATTAAGGAGTACAACGCCTCGAAGCACTATGATGCCATCTTCTTCAAGGCCGCCACTCTCTACATCGACCCGGCCCTCGATATCACCGATGAGGTCGTAGAGGGTCTCAACAAGCGCTATAATAAGGTTAAGAAGTAATCTTCTCCCGATACGGGGTCTCCCCCCTCGCCCTGCGTCCCGACCCGGTCGGGACCGATGCGAACCCACGGTCCACGCGCTCCGCAAAAACATCTTTTGCCCGGAGCGCGTTTCTATTTACGTAGCTCGTCGCTTTCCGACGTGCCCCTGAACCATGATTGAAGACAACATTATAAATAAGGAGGCTAACGAACGCACCGTCCTCGTAGGCCTGATTACCCAGCAGCAGTCTGCCGCCAAGGTCGAGGAGTATCTCGACGAACTCGAATTCCTGGCCCATACAGCCGGAGCCGAGACGGTCAGACGTTTCGTCCAGAAGAGCGAATACCCCAACCCCCGCACATATGTCGGCAAGGGGAAGCTGGAGGAGATAGGCAAGTATGTCGAGGATAATGATATCGGTCTCGTGATCTTCGATGATGACCTCTCTCCGAAACAGGTGGCCAACATCGAGCGCGAGCTCAAAGTCAAGATTCTGGACCGCACGAGCCTCATTCTCGATATCTTCGCCAAACGCGCCCAGACCGCCACGGCCCGCACTCAGGTCGAGCTGGCACAATACCAATATCTCCTCCCCCGTCTGACACGTATGTGGACACACCTCGAGCGTCAGCGCGGCGGCATCGGTATGCGTGGCCCCGGTGAGACCCAGATCGAGACTGACCGCCGTATTATCCTGGATAAGATTTCACGCCTTAAAGAGGAGTTGCGTGCCATCGATCGCCAGAAGAGCATGCAGCGCAAGAATAGAGGAAAACTGACCCGGGTGGCCCTCGTCGGATATACCAACGTCGGCAAATCCACCATCATGAACCTGCTGAGCAAGTCAGAGGTCTTTGCCGAAAACAAACTCTTCGCCACCCTCGACACTACGGTGCGCAAGGTCATCATCGACAATCTACCCTTCCTGCTGACCGACACCGTAGGCTTCATCCGCAAGCTGCCGACTCATCTCGTCGACTCCTTCAAGTCTACACTCGACGAGGTGCGCGAGGCTGATCTGCTGGTCCACGTGGTCGACGTCTCTCATCCCAACTTCGAGGAGCAGATCGAAGTGGTCAACAAGACCCTGGCCGATGTCTGCGGACCTGAGAAGAAGCCGATGATAATGGTCTTCAATAAGATCGACGCTTTCAGCTACGTCCCCAAGGATGAGGATGATCTCACCCCGCGACGCCGCGAGAATATACCACTGGAGGAGTTCAAGGATACATGGATGGCGCGTATGGACAACAACTGCGTCTTCATCTCCGCCAAGGAGCGCATCAATATCGATGCTCTCAAGGAGATGCTCTATCAGAAAGCCAAGGAGATCCACACCGAGCGCTTCCCCTACAATGATTTTCTCTTCCAGAAATATGACGAAGATTTCACTCCCGATACTCCCGACGATGAACCCCAACAGTGAAAGTACCCCCTCCGGCTCTCCACTTCCC
>CAMWHX010000021.1 GCA_947174155.1 uncultured Porphyromonadaceae bacterium | reverse complement strand
CGAAATTGCGGGTGCGCGAACCGCCGCGGGTGTTATGCGCGAGTACCCGAAAGTCCCCGCGTGCGGCGATCGACTCCGGGATCGGATCTGATCCATCGGTCTGCCAGCACACGAGATACTCCACACCCTCGACGCGAGGATGATGCGAAGCGACTACCCGCTCCATCCCATCACGGCCGTAGCAACTTATAGTAATGCACAATTCACAATTCATAATTCATAATTCATAATTGGGACGCAACTCTGCCGTTATAACGATAAAGGTATATCCTAAATTATGAATAATATTTTCGTAATTATGGATTTCGGCCCGCAGCCCCAATTATGAATTCTGCATTATGAATTATGAATTAAACATAGTGGTCCCGGTCCATAATCGTCCTTTACTGATAGAGAGGTGTCTGGACAGTATATACGCGCAGGGGTGTCCTGTGAGAGTCGTCGTGGTTGACAATATCTCGACTGATGACACTGTGTCGCATATAAGACTCTGGGGAGAATATCATCGCCGTGATGATTTCGAGCTTATACTAACCACGGAGTCGCGTATAGGGGCGGCCGCGGCAAGACAGAAGGGATTCTCCATGCTACGCGGCGAAACCCCTTTTGACGGGGAGTATATCTCCGGAAGTGCGTCTGCCGACATTCCCCGTATGCGAGATGAGGATGTGGTGATGTTTTTTGATTCTGACGACACCATGCGTCCCGGCCTGTGTGATCAAGTGATGCGAGTCTTCGACTCACATTGGGATATTGACTTGGTGAGTTGGTTGGAGTGTGTGCATACCCTTGACGGGAATCAGCGTATAAGCAAGCCGATGGGGGGGTATGATGCTATGGAGCGCCATCTGGTGCATGCGGTGCTCTCCACGCAGCGATATGCCGTGCGTGCCGGGGTGTTCGCGCGGGCCGGAGGCTGGAATCCCGATATAATGGTATGGAATGACTGGGAGACCGGGATACGGGTACTCGCACAGAATCCGCGTATCTACTCTCTTGACCGCCCGCTGGTGGACGTTTACAGTCAGGTGGATTCGATCACCGGTACCGGTTTTTCAACACGCGCCGGTGTCTGGGAGTCGGTATTGGAGGAGGGGCGTCGGTCTCTGAGGTTGGTGACCGGGGAGGAGAGATTTATTCCGGAGTCGAGGGCTTCGATTGATAGATACGGAAGGATCATCGACTATCGGGCCGTCATTCTTGCGGCGCATTACAGTCGCGAAGGTCACCCGGAGTTTGGACGTGTGCTTCTTAGCAAGACTCTGTCCGGTCTCCCGGTGCGGAGGCGCTTGTTGCTCCGGTTGGTGTATGAATATACGCGCCGGGGAGGACGGGGAGCCTTCTCGCTTATCGGGAAGCTGCTGTGATGCCGGCTTACCCGCCACCCCATGGGTGGCGCACAACCGGATAGTAATTGGCTTAAGCCGGAGGTAGTGCGACGCACAACCGGATAGTAATTGGCTTCGCTTGACGGGAGGCGATGCCGGGGAGAGGGCGGCCCGGAGACACCGAGATAAAAGTAAAGGGCTTGAATCCTTGGATTCAAGCCCTTTACTTTTATCTCTTTCGGCGTCTTACCGACTTGGTGGCGGAGGAATTGGCCTCGCCGGAGTTACTCTTGACCTTCGCACGCTTCGCCTTGGGTGTGGATTTCTTCTTGGTTGAGGTGCGCTTGGAGGAGCGGGTGGAGACGGGTTTTGTCTCGGCGTCGCTGTCAGACTCTACGACGGTGCGCTCCGGGATGGAGTCGCCGGCGGCAGCCGCGGCTGCGAGCTCCTTGGCCTTCTCCTGCTGGGCGAGGAACTCCTCGCGGGTCGGTACCCATAGGTTCTTGCCAAATTCACGCAGGCGCGTGTCAATGCTGTCCTGGGCACGCTTCATATCATCCTCATCGGGATACATCTGTGCCATCGAGAGATTACGCAGGTTGCGTGTCTTGTAGATCTCGCCGTCATACATCCCGAGGTTGAAGTAGTCATCCAAACTGTATTGCGCCAGGTTGTTGTCATCGCTCAGGAAGATATATTGTTGTGCCAGATAGGGGCGCAGGGCGTCAAACTTCACCCAGAACATCGGGTATCTCGCCTCGCCGCCGAAGTCTCCCGTGCGGTTGAGTACCGGACAGATAGCTTCAACGCGGGTCTTCATCTGGTTGGAGCGGCGGTCAAACTCCCACTTCTCGATGATATAATAGTTGAGCACCTGGCCTGTGGGGACGTCAGACTCCTCGATGACGTAGCGGGCATTGCGCTCGGCACCATCTGTGTTGTAGTAGATGTCGAAGCGGTCAAGCATCTCGGGGACATTGATCTGATACTTGTCGGTGAAGACCTCACGACCGTCCAGATATTCGTAAGCGGGAATGCGGCCGTTGACCACGAGACCCAGAATAATGCGGAAGAGATTTTCCTGGCCGTCGATGATATCCTCAGGGAAGTAGAGGGGGGTATTGGCGTCCTTGGTCAGGTCGAGCTGGCGATAGATCTGGCGCATATAGGCCAGATCGGCGTCATGCGGCTCCTTTGTTTCATAGAAGCCCTGCATACGGTCGGTGATCTGAGGACCCGAAGCCTCCGTCTGCTGCTGACGGCGCGGGCCACCCTCGGCGCGGCGACGCACCACACCGGCGTTTTCGACCTGGGCGATGGCTCCCAGTCCGACAGCGGCCAGCAGAGCGGCCGGGAGAAGTATGCGAAGTTTGTTCATAGGTCTTGCGTTAGTTGAGCGCCACCTCCATAGGCGGGATGTCGCGGGTGATACCGTCGGGGCCTTTGGCCTTGACGTTGGTGATGAAGAAACTCTTGCCGGGCTTCAATCGCTTGAACTGCTCCTTCTGGCGCGGAGAGAAGTGAGCGCCGTTGGAGACCTCGGGGATGGCGTTGCCCATGGAGTCGAAGAAGGTGGTCGAGAATGACAGCACCGTGTATGTCACGTTGATGATTTCGTCATCAATGGCAGCTCCTACACCATCTGCGGCGAGGAGAGCAGCCTTGGAGATGCGTTTTGGGGAACCCTTGTAGTGGACGGTGTTGCCCTGCGCATCCTTGACGGCGACATAGGGGAGAGGATCGGGGAGCTTACGGACGCGAAACTTCATCGATCCCATCTGCTGGACGGAGCCCTCCATGTTGGCCGAGACGCTGATCTCTGCCTCAGAGCCTACCTTGCCGGGACGGGCTATCCAGTGGTCGCCCGATCGGGTCAGGGTGCCATTGGTCATGGTAGCGTTGATGGAGGTCATGGGCACACCCGGCACACTGATGCTGATGGGGTTGTCGATACCGGCGTAGAGGACGTTCATCATCGTGGCCGAGATGGTGGCCATAGGTTCGATAACGGTATAGTTACCCTTGAATGGACGGCGGTCCATGGAGCCGTCACCGCGTGGCACCTCTATATATCCGGAATACTCATGTGAGCCGACCTGCGAGGCTACAAATTCGTAGTGTCCCCGGTCATTGTTGAGACGCGAACCCCCCACGTAGATCTGCGGGCGCTGGGTAGTGTCGATCGCTGCCAGCACGATATCGGCTGAATAGCGGCCACCGCGCATGATCATATTGGAGACCGGAATGACGTAGGCATTGAGTTCGTTGACGCGCACGTCGCCGATATCGACATTGGTGATCAAGCTTGCCATGGCCTCTGACTGTGCCTGACGCAGGTCATTCTGCAATTTGGTGAGGAGTGTGACGGCAGCCACTGCGGGCATATTGTCAAACATCTTCTCCTCCCAGGTCGTCGGTCCCACGGTGCCCGGAATAGTCTTGACTTCGGTGGTGAGCATACGCTGCACCATAGAGCGCTTGGCCGTATCGGGGAGAAGTGTGAGCACATATTCGCGATAGGCATCCACAGCCTCGCGCAGGCGCTGACCGCTACGGGTCGTAGGATTGAGCATAGTGACCGAAGAGGCCTCCAGGTCATCGAGGTTGATTATGTTGGTGAAGTCACCCTTCGGGCCGTCGGCTGCACGCGCGATAGCCGTTTTGAGGGAATCGATGGAGGCGTACAGAGCATCTGAGCGCTGCTTGAGGGTAGCGCCCTTTTCGTACCAGGGACCTGCCTTGGCCGGATTCTTCTCATACAGTTCGCTCAGATAGGCAAACTGCATGTCGCTGCGCATCGTGAGATTGGAGTTGGTATGATGCAGCGAATCGTGGACCTGGCTGAATCCGTTGAGCACGTCGCTCGACACGTTGAGGGCCAGCATCGCGGTGAGGACGATATACATAAGGTTGATCATCCTCTGGCGCGCTGACATTTTTACGTTGTTTCCTGCCATTGTCTAAATACTGAATTTTGAGGGAGAGATCAGCTCTGGGCCTCGTCGGAGGTGGGAGCGAAGGGATTGGCGGGAGCCTGGGGGGCGCCACCCATCATGGGATTATACATGTTGATGGTCATGGCGTGGATCATCTTCTCGTAGACGGAGTTGAGCTGCTTCATATAGCGGGCCATCTTCTCCGTCTCCTCGCAATAGCGTGAGCTCTCGGCAGCCGATTTCTCATACATATCGCGGATATCCTTCAGGCCGCGGTTGACGCGGTCGATGCTTTCGAGCTGCGAGCTGACGCTTTTGAGCTGAATTTCGTAGATGGTGTTGAGACCGCCGATATTACGGTTGAGATCGGCCATTTGGTCGACATACCCGGCAGCATTATCGGAGATGGCTCCCTGATTATCTGTGACGGCACGATAGGCAGACAGCAGTGTGGAGCTGGCTTCATTGAGTGCCTGAGTGGTCTGCTGCAAGGCTGACATCTGCTGAGCTATGGCGCTCATCTGCTCGACATATTGAGAGGTGACCTCGGCAAGTTCGCCCATACGGGCCATCTGTTCGCCGGCTTCGGTCATCTTCTTGATGGCATCACGCAGCGATTCGGCTTCCTCCTCGGAAATCTCGGTGCCGGGAGGGAGAATACCACCGACCGAGGTGCCTCCTATGACGCCCCCACCGGCCACGACAGTGCCACCGACCGACGAACCTCCGGCCACACCGGTGCCCCCGCCGATTACGCCCCCGCCGCCGGCGATGATAACGCCTCCACCCGAGATGCCACCCGACAGAGCCGGGCCGTCAGTCTCGCCGGCGCCTTCGCCGTCGATAATGGCCGGCTGATGATTGACGCCGTCATACTCCACAGGTTCGGAGCTGCCACCCGTCGCCACCGGAGTGCCGTTGATGACTACACCACCGAAGTTACCACCCCCGCCGCCGGCCAGATTCGGACGGTCCTCGGGGTTATGGGAGTCGAGTACGGGGAAGACATCCTCCCAGTGGTATTCCTTGGGGGGACGGTCGAAAGCCGTAAGGATAAACATGGCGATCTCCGTGCCCATACCGACGCAGAGCAGTGTGCTGCCCCCCGGAAGGTGAAGGATCTTGAAGAGGGCGCCCCAGATGACGATAGCTGCGCCGATGGAGTAGGCGAAGTTGAAGAATCTCTGGCCTTTCTCGCCGTGAAGGAAACGCTCGATGCCGTTGGCGTATTTCCGTATCTTTACCATGATTGTGTCCGGATGATATGTATTATGGGGAGAGTGTGGTTATTTCTTGTTGCGACGTCCGGTGCCCTTGGCGAAGCCCACCTGGGTACGCACGCAGCGGAAGCCGATATAGGAGCGCTGCTCGTTCTGGTATTCCCACATGCGCAGGTCGGAACGGAGGTTGTGCATCACATCCTTCCAGGAGCCGCCACGCACGATCTTGCGCTTCATCTTGTAGGGGTCTTCGATGGCGGCGTCATAGCGATACTCCGGATTGAGATCGGAGGTCAGGCGGTTGAGGCTCTCGTTGTAGGCTGTGGAGGTCCATTCCGACACGTTGCCGGCCATATCGTATAGGCCGAAGTTATTGGGCTGATACGTGCCCACCGGTGAGGTGATGACATGGCCGTCGCGCACGAAGTCACCCTCGAGGGGCTTGAAGTTGGCGTAGAAGCAGCCGCGCTCATCCATGGGGAGAAGTTCCTCCCAGGGATATGAACTCTCGGAGTTGCCGGCGCGGGCCGCATACTCCCACTCTGCCTCGGTCGGGAGGCGATAAGGCTCGATATAGATGCCGTCGCGACCCAGAGAGCGGCGCAGGTAGTCGGTGCGCCAGTTGGCGAAGGCGTTGGCCTGCTCCCAGCTGACACCTACGACGGGGTAGTCATTGTAGCCTGCGTGAGAGAAATACATGCGGGTATAGGGCTCGTTGTAGGCATTGTCGAAGTCATTGATCCACGCTGTGGTGTCGGGATATATATTGACGATATAGGTGTTGAGGAAGTCATAGTCGCCGGTCAGGGGGCGGGTGACGGTCTCACGCACGATCTCACCCTCCTCGGTCAGATAAGCGGTGTCCTTGGAGATGACGGGGAGCTCATCGGAGACGGGGATATCGGTGTTATACTCGCGACGTGTCGGGTCCAGACGATTTTTACGCTGGGCCGCGGCCGTGTGGTTGAAGATTTCGTAGCGGTAGTTGAGCTGGGTGGGATCAAGCTCGCGGCGCCCCGTGATGGGGTTGGTGCGGTATACGCTCTCGATGGCACGCTGTTCATCCTCGTTGGCATTGCGCCAGGGGATAGGCTTGTTCCAGTTGAGGTATGGCTTGATGGGATTACCTTCGCGGTCCTCCTCGATCTTGAAGGCCTCGTTGCCGCCATAAGAGGGGTCGGCGAGGCGTTCGCGTATGATGGAGTCGCGCACCCAGAAGACGAACTGCTTATATTTCGAATTGGTGACTTCGGTCTCATCCATCCAGAAGGCGTCGACCGAGACTCCGCGGGGATCCTTACGTACGCCCCAGACCGAGTCATCGGTAGCCGGGCCCATGGCGTAGGCGCCACGGTCGACGAGAACCATGCCGTAGGGTACAGGCTCGGCAAACGAGGAGCCACCCACACCGGTCACTTCGCCACCCGAGGAGCCGCGGGAGGCGGCGCAGGAAGCGAGCAGGAGGAGCGCTGCGGGGCAGGCGGTATGTCTGAAAAAGCTGTATTTCATCTTAACTATCTATCGATCAGTCTTTGTAGTGTCTAAATTTTCACATCAGGCGGATGGAGCGGTGACGGTTGCGGTTCTTCCCCGAGAGGTCGAGCTTGAACCTGTATCCGGCCACCAGCTCGTGGCTGCCGCTCGTGCCGTGACGGATGCCGCTGACAGGGATATCATAGGCATAGGAGAGGAAGAAGTTTTTCAACTCCACACCCAGCATGATGCTCACGGCGTCATCCCAGCGATATCCTATGCCGCCGCTCAGAAAGCGGTTGTAGGTGGCACGCAGGGCCACGTTGGCTGCAAACGATGAGAGATCGCTGTAAGCCATTACAGAGGGCTGCAATGTAAATAACGTGTTTTTCAACTCGATATTGCCGTCAGCTATCAAATAGAGTGTGCGGGTCAGTTCCGTCTCGAAGTCGTGGGTCTCGCTCGTGGTGTCTCCCTCGCGGTTGAGTTTCACCTTGGGTTGGAGCAGATGCTGCCCGGCTATACCCACTCCCCACGACTTGCGGCGATACCACAGACCCACCGAGAAATCGGGGGCGCTTCCGCTGAGATCCTGGGTCGGAATGGCGGTGTCACTCCCCTGATGGTAGTCATCATCGTCGGGGAGTACGACTTCCGATCCCCGAAACTTGGAGTTGTAGTAGCCCGCTTGCAGGCCGATGCTGAAATCACCCTTGAAGAGCTTGAAAGTAGTGGCCAACTGCGCTGTGATTAGCATGTTGGAGAAGAGGCCTAAGGATTCCTGCGTTACGGTCACGCCGGCGCCGAAGCGGCGTCCGATAAGCTTGAAGGGGGAGTCGGCGGCACCGATGAAGGATTTCGGTGCGTTGTCGATGCCGACCCATTGCAGGCGTGCCGCGCCGCGGATGCGTATATAGTCGCTCAGACCCACGGCCGCCGGGTTGTAGTAGTTGGGCACCGCCCAGAACTGTGTCAGAGCCGGACCAGACTCCGCCCCCGCCGAGGAGGGGAGCAGAAGGGCTGCCAGGACTATGACGATGCGGTAAAGGTGTCTGAGTGTCATTCGAAATAGAAATTGATTATCACCATGTTGCTCTTGACCTTCGACAGAGACTGAGTGACCTCGAAGGTGCGTGGATCCTCGTCGAGGTCCGGACGATCATGTCTGAGGATATCGGTCAGGCCGAAGCAGAACTTGATTTCAGGTATGAACTTGAAGAAGGGGAGGTAGAAGTCACACCCCAATCCCACTGTCAGATAGGGGGAGAAGGGACGAAACATCAGGGTCTCCGAGCGCTTCTTGCTGATGTCGATGGTCCCCATGGCCCCGACGGTGAAGTAGGGACGGGTATTCCCGAGACGTTCTCCCGAGATCTTGAGGTCCAGGGGGATGGCCACGTAGGCACTCTTTATATCCTGCACGAGGCGCTCACCGCTCGGGACGTCGATCATGGTGGCCGTCTTGGATCCGAAATACATACCCGGCGAGAAACGCAGGTTGATGTATTTATGGAAGCGCAGGTCGCCGAGCACGTTGACGCAGAAACCGGGCGAGAAACCGGGGACGTCCATATGCCACTCCCTCCCTTCGGGAGTGACGAAGCCGTTGTGGGTGAAGGCGAGGTCCTGCACATGCGCCCCCACCGAGAATCCCAGGTGCCACGCCTTCATATCGGCATACTGGCGATTGGGCACTTTCTCACCCCATCGCGCCGCGGCGGGAAGAGTGGCCGTAAGCACGATCAGAAGCAGTGTCACCACTCGTAAGGAGGGACGGAAATATGCAAAATTTCGTTTCATCTTCTTCTTAACGCTGATTTATCGGCGTATATTGAAATTATAGATGCTAAATTTTGTATATTTGCAGTCTGAAACCCTCCCTTAGTTCCCTCCGGGGGGAATGGAGAGTGAAAAGATACCCTCCGTGCCTTACTGTTTATAGGGGCGGAGAGTGAAATTATCCTCAATTAACCTCTGAACCCTATGAATTGGGACTCTTTGATATCAGATAAGCGTCTCGGGCTGGAGCAGTTTCACTCCGAGACCTCACATACCCGCAGTGACTTCCAGCGTGACTACGACCGGATGATATTCTCATCGCCCTTCCGGCGCTTGCAGAACAAGACACAGGTCTTCCCGCTTCCCGGGAGCGTGTTTGTCCACAATCGTCTGACCCATAGCCTGGAAGTGTCGTCGGTCGGGCGAAGTATGGCCAACGAGGCTGCCATCACGCTGCGCGAACGTTATCAGGGGGCTCCCTGGCTCGGCAAGCTCGACAGTATCGGGGACATAGTGGCCACATCGTGTCTGAGTCATGATATCGGCAATCCCCCCTTCGGCCACTCCGGAGAGAAGACCATCTCCACCTTTTTCAGCGAGGGGGAGGGTGGAGGCTATGGGTTGAGCGAAAGGTTGACACCACAGCAGTGGAGCGATCTGACCAACTTCGAGGGAAACGCCAACTCCCTGCGTGTGCTCTCGCATCAGTTTGTCGGGAGGCGCGAAGGTGGTTTCGCCATGACATACAGTGCTCTGGCGGCCGTGGTCAAGTATCCCCACTCTTCGCTTCTGGCGGGAGAGAAAGGTAAATTCGGATGGTTTGCCTCCGAGGAGGAGACTTATCGGCGTATTGCCGGAGACCTCGGGATACCGGAGATTGAGCCGGGGCGTTTCGCACGCCATCCACTGACCTATATCGTGGAGGCGGCCGACGATATTTGCTATCAGATTATGGATATCGAGGACGCCCACAAGCTCAAGATCCTATCCACGCAGGAGGTCACGGATCTCCTGATAGGGTTTCAGAATGAGGAGGGACAAGCTCGGGCGCGTCGAGCCATAGGGTATCTTGACGATCCTAACGAGCAGGTAGGATATCTGCGTTCGAATGCCATCGGAGCTTTGGTGCGTGCATGCGCGGCGGAGTTTGTAAGCAGGGAAGGTGAGATACTCGCCGGAGAACATCACGGCAGCCTGATTTCGACTCTTCCCGCGCGACTCAGAGAGGCTTATGAAAGATGTGCCGCGACAGCGGTCAGCAAGATCTACCGTGCGCCGGAGGTCGTGGATATTGAGATTGCCGGCAACCGTATCATCACCTATCTTATGCAGGCTCTGACTGAGGCGGTGCTTAATCCGGAGCGTAATTTTTCGCGTCTGTTGCTGGCCAAGGTGCCCCGTCAGTATGATATACACTC
>CAMWHX010000020.1 GCA_947174155.1 uncultured Porphyromonadaceae bacterium | reverse complement strand
GTATTTTCGGATTTTGTAGATAAATCCGTGCAGGAGGTTCAGATTGTTGTAATCGTCGTTTTGCCATATACGGTACATGAACGTGCGGGCCTCGACCACCTCATTGGGGTGCCGAAACAATTCATCTGCTATTACAGCCTCGGTATGTGTCAGCTCAATCTTGTCACTGCCGATTAGAAGTCGTTGAGAAGCAAAATCAAGCGTACAGTCACCGAGGGTGATATTTGTCTCCTCTGCCGCTCCCCGCTGTCTGCGCTTCAACAATGCCTTTATGCGCACCACCAGTTCAAGTATCTGAAATGGCTTTCTGACATAATCATTGGCTCCGATTTCGAAGCCTTTCACCACATCGTCAATCCCGGTTCTGGAGGTAAGGTAAAGAACAGGCACGGTCGGTGAGATATGACGTATCAGCCTGACCATCTCAAAGCCGTCCATCCGAGGCATCATAACGTCAGCTATGATAATATCCGGTTGGGACTCCTTAAACAGTCTAAAACCCATCTCTCCATTGAAGGCACACACGACATCGAAACCCTCGCGAGTCAGTGCATCCTCCACTATAAACGATAGCGTCGTATCGTCTTCCACAAGCAGTATCTTATCCTTCTTCATCACTCTTGAATCTAACGGTGAATCTTGTCCCCTGTCCCGGTTTACTCTTCACGTCAATGCTCCAGCCAAATGAATCAATAATCTGTTTGACATAATATAGGCCAAGTCCATACCCTCCCACGTCATAACGGTCTCCGGAAGAAACTCTATAGAATTTATCAAATATGTAGGAGAGATCTGACTTATCAATACCGATACCGTTGTCAGATACAATTATTGAATCTTTATTTACCGTGACGGTTATTATGACAGAATCACCGGAATACTTGACAGCATTATCCATAAGATTTGCAATCACATTTCCAAGATGCAGTGAGTCTGCCATAACTGAAAGGCCATCAGGAATATCAATATCTATCTTCACTGTCTTGTCCGCCTTCAGCTCAATCATGCCGGCTACCTCCTCGACAAGAGGTCTGAGCGCGACTCGCTTAATATCAAGTTTCATTGCCTTGAAGCGTTCCATACTTATAGACAGAATATTCTCTATCATTCCCGACAGGAAATTCAATCTCTGCATTATAATTTTAAGGAACCTCCTGTTTCGGGCTTCGTCGCTCTGATCATAGTATCGCAGCATGGAATCCGCCGCTGCATAAGCAACCGCAACAGGCGTCTTAAGCTCATGAGTCATATTGTGAGCGAAATCATCCTTCATCTGTTCTATCGTCCTCATTTTGCCAATGGTCCTGATCAGATAGACTGAAAGGAAAGAAAACAGGACAATCACTGTTATAAAAGGTATGATTATACCCCACATACGGGCCAATACAGTCCCCGGCATCGGAGAGACATATACATCATATGCCGGACGGCTTGCAGGGGTATGACTGTATTGAATCTTCCATAATTTGTTTACCTGAGGGAATTTTGAGCCAACAGTGATAATTGAAGCAACCTCCGGAGACAGATTATGTCTGTCAAGCTCCATCCTGAACATGCTGTCCAGAACTTCCATGTCGGGTGCGGATTTACTATCCTTAAAATCCAGACCGACTCTCAGCACACTTGCGAGCGAGATCTTCACACTGTCTGCTTTGGCGACACGTCCCTCTTTCTGCTGGGCGATTTCAAGAAAAGCATTCAGTCTTAAATATGATTGAGAAGCGTCTTCACTTGATTCCATCCTACCTATCATCTCAAGGAGTACGGCGTTTTCCGCACACTCTCTGACAGTCTCCATAGTTATATCCTTTTCATGGGTATAGAGCTTGACAAGGTTAAAAGTCGCCACCGCTACCGAGATAACGGTAAGGACCAATGAAAGAATAGTGATGAGCATCAGACGTTTCATACTGCAAAGTTAATTAAATCATCAGACTTCAACAAGTCGGGGTAAGAAAACGGTGTAAACCTGTATAGCAGTCTAATATGTCATCCCGGTAGCAACTTTGAGAATAGGCGTTTGCTGATGTGCGATGAAGAATTTCGCTTTCATACTAAGACTAACTAAGACTTAGGGAGGGATTACTAAGACTACCGGAGTAGCTTTATTGGTAATTTTGCACCATAACCAATAATTATAACCTTTATGATACGATCAATATGCTTATTCTTACTTCTTGCAGTTTCACAGTGTATTATGCTCGGTGAGGTAGTGAGAGGAGTCGTTATGGATACCGACTCGGTGCCGGTCGAGTTTGCGAGTGTCACCGCCTTTGCCAAAGACTCGGTCACAGGGGGAGCCGTCACTGACACTGACGGCACATTCATAATAGAAACAGAATCTGAATGTGACAGACTAAGAGTGTCGTTGGTCGGATATGATGATGTGGAACTCTCCGAAATCAAGCCCGACATGGGGAATATAGTCCTCAGACAGACATCCACTACCTTACAGGAGATAGTTGTCAAGGCTCCTCTGATACGGAGAGAGGCTGACCGTATTGTGCTCAATGTCGCCGCGAATCCCCTGTCTGATAACAAGGACGTCCGGGAATTGCTGAAAACGGCTCCCGGTGTATGGGCTACCGATGACCAACTGTCCATATACGGACAAGGAGGGACAACGGTTTATATAGATGACCGAAAAGTGAATCTCTCCGGAAATCAGCTCATGACATATCTCAAATCCATACAGTCATCCTCTATAGCAACCATCGAGATAATACCGAAAGCCGGGGCCGAATACAGTGCGGACTCCGCGGGAGGTATCATTAAGATAAACCTTAAACGCAATCGTATTGACGGTCTCAACGGTTCGGCAGGACTCGGTGTGACAGCAGGTGAAGATAAACAATGGATAAATCCCTTTGTCAATCTCGGACTGCACACAGGAAAATGGACTGTAAACTTTAACGGGAGCCTGAACGGAAGTCCCTCTGACAGATATACCTCTCATGAAGAATCGACAATTGCGGCTGACTCCCGGGAAATGACCGGAATAGCACATCATAAGAATAAGGCATTTCAAGGAAACGGCTCCCTCGGTGTATTTTATGATCCAAATGACACTGATAAGATCGGAGTGCAACTGGACCTCAACACGAGCAATTCCCGCGATAGATCTGATTCAAACACCGAGATCTCCGGACCGCAGGTCAGCGGAAGCACTTTCGGTGTCTATGACAGTGACGACAGGTTCAGAAACTTCAACGTAGCCGTCAACTGGATTCACTACCTTGACAAGGAGGGGTCTGGATTGAAACTGATCTCCAATTACAATCGTCAGACTTCGCATGTGACCGAAAATAATGTGATGGGATGGTCTCATATGCCAAATGATTCGGTCTATAATACTGACAGCCGGAATCTGTATAACGTGTTTGTGACCGACCTCTCTCTCCGTAAAGTAATCACTCCCTCGTGGGAGATCTACGTCGGTGGGAAATATACCCTTAATGATGTATCCAACAGCTCGTTTCATAAATACATGCATGATCAGACATGGATATCCGACAGAGATTATGATTACGACACATCCTATACCGAAAATATTGCCGCTGTGTATGTTACAGCCAAAGGTAAGGCCGGAAGATGGAAATTCAAGGCCGGGTTACGCGGAGAGTATTCCGACACCAAAGGGGGTATTGCCCATAAGAGCCGTCTTGATCTCTTTCCGAATGCCAACGTATCATACGACCTTACGGAAAAGGGAGACTACAACGTGGCATTGGGATATTACCGCAATATCCGGCGACCATCGTTCCAGTCATTGAATCCTATTGTCAGGCAAATCTCTGATTACACGTATACCGTAGGCAACCCAGGTCTCACGCCAAGCCTTACAAATTCTCTCAGTCTTGACTTCACGCTTGCCGGGAGGTTCACTATAGCAGCGGGTTACTCAATGACTGACCATCCGATCAGGCAGATGTTTACCTCCAATCCGGAATACCCGGACCGGCTGTACCTGACCTGGGAAAATGAGGGTAAGGACCATAATATATTTGTTCATGGTGATGGATTCATCAACCTGACGAAGTGGTGGAATCTATATTCAAGCCTGACCTACGTCATCACATCTCAGAAACTCACTGATGCAGGGAAGTTTGAGACTTTCGGGTACCTCCGTCTTGTGGCAAGCACCACATTTTCACTGCCCAAAGACTTCAGTATCACGATGAGTTGTTTCTATAATACCGGAATGAAGATTGGGAACATCACGGTGTCTCCGATCCTGAACATCACCCCGACCTTGCAGAAGCAATTCGGAAAACACTGGTCTCTTTCTCTAAGGATTGAAGACATGTTGCAACGCACAAGCAGAATCAGGACCGAATCCTCAGGATATGACCGTATGTCACAGACCAAAATTCACGTGTCCGCGGTATTGGGTGTCACATACAAATTCAGTTCCGGGAAGAAATTCCGATCACAGCGGATTGAGAAGAATACTGACAATTCGAGATTCAGCAAGGAGTAGTTAGAAGCGAGATTCAGCAAGGAGTAGTTAGAAGCGAGATTCAGCCGGGAGTAAAATCAAGGCTCCCCCGCAGTGGCGCAGGGGAGCCTTGATTTTATGATGAAAAGGATCTATTATTTGATGACACCGAGCTTCTTGCCGACCTTGATGAAGGCGGCGATGGCACGGTCGAGCTGCTCGCGGTTGTGGCCGGCGGAGAGCTGCACGCGGATACGGGCCTGCCCCTTGGGCACTACGGGATAATAGAAACCGGTCACATAGATACCCTCCTTCTGCATCTCGGCTGCAAACTCCTGCGAGAGCTTGGCGTCGTAGAGCATCACGGCGCAGATGGCGCTCTGGGTGGGTTTGATGTCGAAGCCGGCCTCCAGCATGCGGTCGCGGAAGTAGGTGACGTTGTCCATCAGCTTGGTGTGCAGGTCGTCGGACTCCTTGAGCATCTTAAACATCTCCAGGCTGGCTCCTACGATAGAGGGGGCCACGGAGTTGGAGAAGAGGTAGGGACGCGAACGCTGGCGAAGCATGTCGATGACCTCCTTGGGACCGGTGGTGAAGCCACCCATGGCGCCGCCGAAGGCCTTACCTAATGTACCGGTGAAGATGTCGATCTTGCCATAGCAGTCAAACTGCTCGGCTACACCGTGGCCTGTAGGACCTACGACACCGGCGGAGTGGCTCTCGTCGACCATCACGAGCGCACCGTATTTCTCGGCCAGCTCGCAAATCTTGTCCATAGGGGCTACATTGCCGTCCATGGAGAAGACACCGTCTGTAGCGATGATCTTGTAGCGACAGCCGGCTTCGTCGGCCTCTTTAAGGCAACGCTCCAGGTCAGCCATGTCGGCGTTGGCATAGCGGAAGCGCTTTGCCTTGCAGAGACGCACGCCGTCGATGATCGAGGCATGATTGAGGGAGTCGGAGATGATGGCATCCTCCTCGGTGAAGAGGGGCTCGAAGAGACCGCCGTTGGCATCGAAGCAGGCAGCATAAAGGATAGTGTCCTCAGTCTTGAAATAGTCTGAGATAGCACGCTCCAGCTCCTTGTGCAGGTCCTGAGTGCCGCAGATGAAGCGCACAGAAGACATGCCGTAGCCGCGCTCGTCCATAGCCTTCTTGGCGGCGTCGATAAGACGCTTATTGTCGGCCAGGCCGAGGTAGTTGTTGGCGCAGAAGTTGAGCACCTCACCGTTGGTCCCGGCCACTTCGATATCGGCCTTCTGGGGGGTGGTGATCACTCGCTCGTTCTTGTAAAGTCCGGCTTCGCGGATATCGTTGAGCTCCTTTGTAAGATGCTCCTTGAACTTGGAATACATGATGTCAGATTTATGTGGTTAAAATTTTACCCCAAAGTTAGTGCTTTTTTGGGAGATTTGCATTACTTTTGCACAAAAATTTCAAACTGACACGCAAACTACCTTACACTACCTGAAATGAAGAACGTGCTTATCATAGGCGCAACAGGCCAGATTGGCTCTGAACTGACCATGCGTCTGCGCCGCGAATATCCGGGCGGCGACATCGTAGCCGGATACATCAAGGGAGCCGAACCTAAGGGAGACCTCCTCGAAAGCGGTCCCGCTCACGAGGTCGACATCACCAACCCGGCTCAGATCGCCGAGGCGGTCGAGAAGTATAATATCGACACCATCTACAATCTGGCGGCTCTGCTGAGCGCCGTAGCCGAGTCTAAGCCTCAGTTGGCCTGGAAGATCGGCGTAGGCGGTCTCTACAACACTCTTGAAGTGGCCCGCGAGAAGAAGTGTGCCGTCTTCACCCCCAGCTCGATCGGCTCTTTCGGCAAGGATACTCCCCACGTGAAGACTCCGCAGGACACCATCCAGCGCCCCGACACCATCTACGGCGTCACCAAGGTGACCGGCGAGATGCTGAGCGACTACTACGCACGCCGCTTCGGTGTCGACACCCGTTCGGTGCGTTTCCCGGGCCTGATCTCCTACGTAGCTCCTCCGGGTGGCGGCACTACCGACTATGCCGTAGACATCTACTATGCAGCTGTCAAGGGTGAGAAATTCAAGTGTCCTCTCAAAGCAGGCACGCTGATGGACATGATGTACATGCCCGATGCCCTGCGCGCTGCTATCGAGATCATGGAGGCCGACCCGACCCGTCTGATCCACCGCAACTCCTTCAATATCGCCTCTATGAGCTTCGACCCCGAGGTGATCTACAATAAGATCAAGGAGTATGTCCCCGGATTCGAGATGGAGTATGATCTTGACCCCCTGCGTCAGGCTATAGCCGACTCCTGGCCCGACAGCCTCGACGACTCCTGCGCACGCGCCGAGTGGGACTGGCACCCCGAGTATGATCTCGATGCCATGACTGTCGACATGCTGACCAATCTGCGCATAAAGCTCGGCATTCCGGCTCCCGCCATGGCCTGAGCTACTTGAAATATGGAAAAAGGCTCCCTCCGGGAGCCTTTTTTCGTTGTATGTAGTGGTGCGTATCTGTTTTTTTGCTAACTTTGGACGTTTTTTCATTTTTTAAACACTTAACTTCGATCTCATGATGAGACGACATATTTTCTTCTTGCTTTTCCTCCTCCTTGCCGTCACGACAAGAGGTGAATCCGCCCCTGTGGTGATGTCGCTGAGTGAGTGTATAGAGATAGCGCTTTCCGACAATCCGACAATCCGGGTGGCAGATATCGAGGTGCGACGCGCCGACTACTCGAAGAGGGAGACTCTGGCGAACCTCCTCCCGCGCATAGATTTCTCAGGTGCCTATCAGCGCTCCATCGAACTGCAGACCATCCGTATGGATATGGGTGGCCAGAGCCAGCAGCTCAAGATGGGGTCGGACAACACATGGAACTTCGGATTCAACGCCTCACTCCCCCTGATCGCTCCTACCCTCTGGAAAAGTCTTTCGATATCCGACACCCAGATAGCACAGAGCGTGGAGACGGCACGCGGCTCGCGTCTCGAGACGATAAATCAGGTGCGTCAGGCATATTACTCCCTCCTGCTGGCCATCGCCTCGCAACAGGTCATCGCCCAGAACCATGAGATCGCGACCTTTAACGCCGACCTCTATGCCAAGCGTTTCGAGCAGGGGACGGCCTCGGAGTATGACGTGCTCCGCTCCCAGGTCCAGGTCACCAATCTTGAACCGGAACTCCTTCAAGCCGATATAGCCATCCGCCAGTGCAAGCTGCAACTGTGTGTGCTGATGGGTATGGAGACCCCCGTGGATGTGGTACCCGACGTGACTTTGGAGCAGATGCAGACCTCAATGAAGGGGATACCTCAAAGCGCTCCGGCCCTTGACGGCAACACCTCTCTGCGCCAGCTCGACCTGCAACGCAAGCTCGCCGCGCAGTCGACAGCCACACGTAAGCTCGACTTCCTGCCGACCTTGGCGGCATCCTTCAATATCAACTGGATATCGCTGAGCAACGGCTCCCCCTTCCGAAACCAGAGCTTCTCCCCATACAGTAATGTCGGAATAGCCCTCTCCCTCCCGATCTTCACCGGCGGCTCACGTATGTATGGCCTGCGCAAAGCCCGGGCCTTGCAGACCGAACTCGACCTGCAGCGCGACAACACCCTCCACGCCCTGCGTATGCAGGTCGACCTCGCCATCGAGAATATGGATCGCGAGGCACGCCAGATAGAGGCCTCACGCCGCGGTGTCGACCAGGCCGTCAAGGCCCACGGCATCATGCAGAAGAGTTTCGAGATCGGCGCCGCCTCCTATCTTGAACTGCGCGACAGCGAACTCGCCGAGACCTCTGCCCGCCTTGTCTATCTTCAGTCTATTCACTCTTATCTTGTATCATCGGCCGAGCTCGACCTGCTGCTCGGCATAGACAAATTATAATCATGCGTTTACGTCATATATCCGCACTCCTCGCCTCCTCTCTTCTCCTCCTGACCGGTGCCTGCTCCGGCTCCGACGACAAGAAGGAGGCAACCGAGGCCGAAAAACTCCCAGTAGTCAAAACAGCCGTCGCCGAAGAGCGCTCCGTACCCCAGACCGTGACTCTGACAGCTACCGTCGAACCGGAGGCCCTGAACAATATCTCGGCACAGATGGCCAACCGTATCAAGGCCATATATGTCGATGAGGGTATGCGAGTGTCGAAGGGTCAGAAACTCGTGCAGCTCGACGATGTCAACACCACCTCCTACCGTCTACAGGTAGACAATGCCCGGGCCGATCTGGAGAATGTGCAGCGCGATTATGACCGTGCCGCCGAACTCCTTCGCATCGGCGGAGGCACACAGCAGCAGGTCGACCAGATGCACACTCAGCTCGTCAACGCCCGCAACTCCTTGCAGGCCGCCGAGCGCACCCTGCGCAACGCTACGGAGAATACCATCCTCACCTCCCCCATCTCGGGAGTGGTGACGGCCCGCAACTATGATCCCGGCGACATGACCGGTGCCCTGCCGATCCTCACCGTCGCACAGGTGCAACCGGTCAAGACGGTAATCAATATCTCCGAGTCAGATCTGGCGAGCGTACACAAGGGTATGCCGGCCGACGTGCGCTTCGACACCTACGGTGACGAAGTCTTCCACGGCACGGTGACTCTGGTGATGCCCACCGTCGATCCTCAGACACGCACCTTCGCTGCCGAAGTGACGCTTCCCAATGCCGACAACCGTATCCTCCCCGGCATGTTCGGCCGAGTAACCCTCAATCTCGGCGATGCCCGTCATGTGGTAGTCCCCGACCAGGCAGTCATCAAGCAGACCGGTTCGGGCAATCATTTCGTCTACACCCTCCAGGGCGATCAGGTCAGCTTCGTGCAGGTGCAGCTCGGGCGTCGTCTCGATGATGCCTACGAGATCATCTCCGGTCTCGAACCCGGCGCCACAGTCGTGGTATCGGGTCAGTCCAAACTCTCCAACGGTGCTAAAGTCGAAGTGAAATGAGCATATACGGCGCTGCGGTCAAACGACCCATCATGACCACTCTCTGCTTCGTGGCGGTGGTCATACTCGGTCTCTTCTCTCTGCGCAAACTCCCGGTCGACCTTTTTCCCGACATCGATACCAATACCATCATGGTCATCACGATGTATCCGGGAGCAAGTTCGCAGGATATAGAGCAGAACGTCACCAAGCCCCTGGAGAATACCCTCAACTCCGTGGAGCATCTCAAACATATCACCTCTCAATCGCGTGAAAACACCTCAGTCATCACCCTGGAGTTTGAGTATGGCTACGACATAGACGCTCTCACCAACGACGTGCGCGACAAACTCGATATGGTGGAGTCCATGCTCCCCGACGACTGCGAGAACCCGATCATCTTCAAATTCTCGACAGACATGATCCCCATCTGCCTCCTCTCGGTCGAGGCCAAGGAGAGCATGCCGGGTCTCTACAAGATTCTCGACGAGGGTCTGGTCAATCCCCTCGCCCGTGTCGACGGTGTCGGCTCGGTCTCCATCTCGGGCGCCCCCAAGCGTGAGATTCACGTCTACTGTGATCCCCGCCGTCTCGAAGCCTACGGCATCTCTGTGGAACAGATATCCTCGATCATACAGGCCGAGAACCGCAACGTCCCCGGCGGCTCATTCGACATCGGCTCCAACACATATGCCCTGCGTGTGGAGGGAGAATTTGACAGCTCCGATCAACTTGCCGATATTCCTGTGGGAAGTTATCAGGGACGCACGATCTACCTGCACGACGTGGCGCGTGTCGACGACTCCCTGGAGGAACGCACACAGCAGACCTACATCAACGGAGAGGCGGGAGCGCTTGTCATCATCCAGAAGCAG
>CAMWHX010000019.1 GCA_947174155.1 uncultured Porphyromonadaceae bacterium | reverse complement strand
CGCATCTCGAAGGTAGGATTCTCAGCGATGGAGACCGTCACTTCCGTGCGGCTATTGCCGCCCACAGCATCTACTCCGGGCACGAGCCACTGGCTGTCACTGCTGATCTTGCAATCACCGCCGAGACTGATGACGCTGAAATTTATCATCGTAGCCTCCGGCGAGAGATTACTGAGCGAAGTGACGCCGAGGGGTGTTACACCGAGTTGCTGATCGACTCCCATCTGCACTACCCTCACCTCACGGAAGTCAGTGGGGTCATTGCTCTTGGCGACGATCACCGTAGCTTCACGGGCCGACACCGAGCGGTTTTCATCTATTGTGACTTTCACGATCTGAGTCTCTCCGGAAGGATTTCCGGAATCGGCACCGAGTCTGCACCACTCTGTAGCGGATGACTCACGCAGTGACACGGTCCAGCCGTTATCGGGGGAGTAGATATTGAGGTCAAATGATCCTCCGGCGGGGGTAAAGGTCTGTGTGATAGTCGGCGACACACCGAAGGCATCGACGGCCCCCACCTGTGTCATCTCTATACGGTTTGCGGTAAACTCATCCTTAGGACTGCTTATGGTCACCACTCCGCGACGCGTACCGCGGGTGAGGTTACGGTCAAGAATAACCTTAAATCGCCCTACCTCCTCCGCTTGGCCCGAGGGTGTGAAGACGATCCTTCCACCCTCCAGGGTGACATTGGGAGAGGGATCATCAGGAAGAGCCACACTCATAAATCCGGGTTCGTTGATTGTCGCTACCCAAGGCAAGTTGGCAGTAATGCTGAATTCCTGTATGTATCCGGCAGCCGGCAACGCCTCCTCGAAGGCTGAGGGTGAAATACCGATATACTGAGCACCCTGAACCACCGTAAATTCAAATCCGGTATCAGGCACACGGTTCATATTACGATCCAGTGCATAGATGGTCACCTTACACCGTCTTTCTTTGGTCTGACCGTCAGATCCTTTTGAATTGGCAGCTGTCTGGACTATAAATTCTCCATCCTTCACCACCGGAGTGCCGGAGGGGAAAGTCAGCGAGCACCACTGCCCCTCGCAGTCAGTCACCTCCGCGCTCCAACGGGTATTGCTTTCCACGGGGACTGTAGTCATCAGGGATGCAGATCCCATCTGGAGAATGTGAGTCGAAGGGTCGTAACCGGCACAATTTTCATCTACAATCTTAATCTCTACTGTGCCGTCGACTTTCGGTTCGAGGCCATCGCCCGCTATATTGTCGGAACATGACACCGTGCCCATAAGGAGCATCATCAGCAGGGCCGGAAGTGCCCGGAGAGCACGTCGGGTACTCCCCTTCCTATATCTTAAATCTTTCATCTGTAATGTCTTAATTGAATAAGCAGTTTTCTACTTCCAAACGGAGCCGATTAGAGGTAAACGGTAAGGCCGACACCGATTTGGAAACCACCCTTGGTGATACCGGCAATTTTGCAGACATCCGAAATCTGCCCTTTGTTGCCGTTGATGGGTATGGCATACTCGGGACGGAGATAGAAGCCGAAATGCTTCACGGGGTAATAGCAGAGTCTGGCTCCGACAGAGACATTATTGATGGTGAAACCGTTTCCGGCTCCCTTGTCGGTGGCGATCAGTCGCTGCTGCAGGAATCCGACCTGAGGCGTAAGGCCGAACCGTTCGGCGAAACGCAACTGATAGCCGGCCCGTATGCCCCACTCGTGGACCTTATATTTCACAGTCTGGTCGTAGATATTCTCCTCAAACCAGTTGACCTCCTTCGACTCTCCGAAACCGATCGTGTATGATGCCGACAGGTCGATGCCATGCCACATACCGCCCAATGTGAATCCGATACCCGGCTTCGTCGCATACTCAAATCCGGCGGCGGCATAGAGTGTGGATTGCTTGACATACTGTGTGCGGCGCAGGCGCACGGTGTCGGTCAGCGTCTGAGCGCGGACTATATGATAGCGACGCGTCTCCGGCTCATAGCCACGACGGGTGAAGGTAAGTTCGTATGTATCGACAGGTAGCTGCAGCTGCCGTTCGGTCGTAAACACCGTGTCGGCTTGTAGGATACTCACACCGGAGTAAGGCTCCGTAGTCAGCGACAGGTAGCCGATATGGGGCACCGGGGGGTTGGCGTCTATATGGACGCTCTGACCGGGGAGGACGGTGAAGGGGGTTGTGGCGCTTGAGTGATCCTTCTTCCGGGTCTCGATGATGTAGTCACCCTCGCGGAGATGCTCGGTGAAGCGTCCTATACCCTTGAGCTCACCGCGAAACCAGAGTTCGGCAGCCCCGGGCACATCTATGACGACGTCGCCGAAGTATTTGTTTTCATCCTCCATCTTGAGGTCGAAGACATCTTCTCCGTCGGATGTCACCACTACCGGACCGTCGAAGAGCATCGATCCGTTGCGGGCCCGGACTTCATGGTAACCGTATGGGATATAACGCGACACCGGGGACTTGCCGACCGTATCGCCATCCATGACGATCCAAGTGTCGTCGACCGAGGCCCGGAGGGTGGCCGGTTTACCCTCGGCCGTCAGTACCATCGCGTAGGTGCGTCCCGATTCGATAGGGTCGAGATACCAGAAATCCTCCGGTGGATACTGCGGATGAGAGATAGTCACTTTTTGCGAACCGGCGGGCACATAGAGGAGGATCTCGCCGGGACGTGTCTGCACGCGGTCGACGAATCCGAGGCCTGAGCCTCCGAAACCGAGATCGGAGAGTTTGAAGGGAGTGTAGATGCGAATCAGCGCCGCGCGACGCCCGTCGGGGTCGTAGCGCTCGGTTTCCTTAAGACTGGCCGTAGGGTCTGACGAGAGCACCTGCCACTCGCGGACCACCATCTTCTGAGCTGCCGCTGATAGGCAGCCCAGAATGATGATGGCGAGCATCAGTGGTAATTGTCGTTTCATAAAGTTTATAGGGTCAAGTTATTCAGGGGTTATATGTTGTTTCCTTACGGATTTTATCAGTTTTCAACAGTTTTTGTGGAGGCTCCCCGAATCAGTTTAGTGTTTAATTCAGGCCACCTCCAAATTCACTGCAAATATAGTCATTATCTCGCTAACTGCCAAATCCCTACAGCTATTTTTTCGTGTAAAAATTTCCCACCAATCGATAACTCGCCAAAAAGTGCGATAACCGGTCAAAAAACGTCGATAACCGGACACGGACGCTATTGAAAAATGAGAATGTCCGCACCGGGGTGACCGATGCGGACATTCGTTGTAAGGTCTGAACTTTCCTGAGTTGAGGTCTCTCTTACTTCTTGACACGGTTGCCATAGCGGCTGCGGAACTTGTCCACGCGACCGGCGGTGTCGACCAGCTTCTGCTTGCCGGTGAAGAAGGGGTGGGAGGCGGAGGTGATCTCAAGCTTTACCAGAGGATACTCCTTGCCGTCTACCTCGATAGTCTCACGCGAAGCCACGGTGCTGCGGGTGATAAAGATCTCGTCGTTAGACATATCTTTGAACACCACTTCGCGGTAATTTGAAGGATGGATGTCTTTTTTCATCTTTTCTGTACAGTTGTGATTTTTAAGTTTTTGGCTCAGCAGGTCGCGATCCCGCTGAATTGGCTTGCAAAATTACCAATTTTCCGCGACATGGCCAAATCCTGCCGGCCAAAAAACTTAAATTTTCATTTCACTCTTCAGTGTGTCAGCACTTTGCGTCCCTCGATGAAGTAGACCTCGGGACTCAGCACCACCCGCTCGGTGACTCCGCCGCGAAGCTCTACGGTGCGCAGCAGCAGTCCCGTCGTGGTGTAGATCCTCACCTTGCGGTCACTGCCCGAGGTGATCAGGACTCCTCCGCTGACAGGCTCAATGACGAGTGCGTCGGGGTTCAACAGCGCCCCCGCTCCGCTCTCCTCACCCCATACGGGGAGATAGCGTACCGAGAGATCGGAACGCACATATCCCGACAGGGGCTGCGGCACTACCTCCGTGTGGAAGGCCGATCCGGATGCCAACACACCCTTGTCTCCGTAGAGATCCGTGCGTCCGGCGTTGAGTCCAAGCACTCCCGACAGGTCGTCAGACTCCTCATCGAAGGGGAGGAAGAGGGAGACGAAACTGTGGTTCTTCAACTTCTCCTCACGTGCCTCACTATTCTCCGGCGTCATCATGACTTCGCTCGCGGCGAAGGTCACATTACCCTTCAGATTCCAGTCGGCATCATAGATCTCATGGTTGGGCATCGAGATCAGATAGGGACGACCGGCCTTGATGCGCGAAGCACTCCTCCACATGCTCCCCTCGGTGTCATCGCCTGAGGCCTCGTAGAGCCAGAAGGGACGCGGTCCCTCCGGATCTCCGGCGAAGAGCGCGAACGGCACGATGGGACCGTTGGTCTCGTGTGTGATACTCTCCACTTCGAAGGGAAGCGCCAGTGTCTCCCATCCCTCGCATCCACCGATCGGGGTGGACTGCGTGAAGGCCATGGTCAATGAGGCCTCCGCGGCTTGGAAGGGATATAGCACTCCGAAGGCGTGTCCGCGTGTAAGTCTCAGTGACTTAGCCTCCCAGGCTCCGTTCTCGCGCGTGACGCGCTGCGGTGCGTCATCGGGGAGGAGCATCGCGTTGTCGGCATAGACGAGGAGGTTCGGATTACCGACACTGCCGGCTATACCCTCGGGCATCACCTCCTTGCCGCTCCACACCAGACTTGTCAGACGCGGATTCTCACCGAACGGGTGGCTTCCCTCGCTGAGTGTCGCGGGGAGGATTACGCTGCTGAGAAGGTGCAGAGGTGTAAAGACTCCATCGGGGAGACGCGAAGCCGTGACATCCGTCATATCCAGATACTCGATCTCTCGGCCGACCTCGGCGAGTAGTGCGAAGTCATTGTCTGCGAAGGGTCCGGTCAACGCTATCTCACTCTCTGGCACCTCATCCGCAAAGGCCTCGGCAAGGTGTCCGGAGTTGCGGATACCGGCTGTCGGGATGGCGTGAAGCGCGGCGCGGAAGTCGAAGAAGGCATCGTTGTCATAGGCCACCTCCTCCGAGGGGAAGGCCGAGGGTCCGGCCGTACGGAGGGTGATGGTGTAGAGACAACCTAACTCCTGATTGGAAATATAGCCGGTCTCGGTGAGTCCGCGGTCGATCGCCACTTCTGCGCCACTCTCGAATCCTGTCACGTTCACCAATCCGGTCTCACTCTCGATGTCGAGTGTGGCGCCGTGGTGGTTGAGCGCCGGAGCGGCGTAGTATTCAGCGACAAACGACTCCGCGTCTGACTGATAGAGGTCCGGATTGCCCGGCTTGGCGATGGCGCTGATGCTCCTCACCACATATCCGTTGGCGTTCTGACCTTCCCTGATTTCACTGATGGTCAGGGTCTCCCCTTCGCTCTGCTGAGTCAGCACACGGGTCTCTCCCCCACTCTCTACGGTCAACTCAACTGTCAGTGTCGAATTGTCGGAAGCTGTGATGGTGATCTCGGCACCTTCGTAGTAGGGGGTGAAGGTCGGGGCCTCGACCTTGTAGTCGTCAATGCGGAACTCAAACGAACCCTTCGGGGAGTCGTTGAAGTGTTCGCGGACAGCTATGAAGGTCACCGTGCAACTCTCCTCAACCGGCACACCGGTAGCGGCATCATAGACACGGTCGCAGGCATCCGAATCCACGCTGTACATTATCGCAGCCTCCCGATCCTCGGAAGTGAGCCACACTGCATGAGCGCGATACTCCGCATGGGGCACACTCAAAGCCTGGTTATTGACGTCGAGGGTCGTAGCCTCCGAACGGTACTTACCCTCGGCGAAGGCGCGGGCCGCGTAGATGGCATTACCCTGCAACTGTATCTCGCCGGTGTAGGCTATGCCCTCACTTGCCGAAGCGGGAGCGGTGGGAGCCTTGCCGTCGGTAGATACGTTGTAACGGATCTTGGCGCCATCGGTAGCGCAGGTCATTACCACGTGTGTTCCGGCTTTATTGACGTGCACATCCGGTTTGGCTACCTGATTGGCAGACAGCACAAACTGATAGGAAGCAACCTCCGAGTCATTGTAACCCGCGCGACGAGCGATAGCATAAACCACCTGGTCCTTAGCTTCGAGGGTCAGACCATTGGCCTTATCGTAAACCTGACCGTTGGCGGCTACATCCTCCGAACCGATAGCATAGAGAATCTCAGCATTGGAGTCAGAGCAACTGATTGTCAGTTTCAGTGTCTCGGCATCCAACGAGAATGTCGGGGCGGGAGCCGCTAAATCAGCGACCTTCAACGTCACCGCGGGAGAGGGGAACATACCGCTCTTGAATCCGCGTGCCGTGTAGGTCATATTACCCGTATAGGGGATCTCCGCTGTGTAGAGTGTGGAGTTTGCCGAGGGATCACTGCCGTCGGTAGTATAGCGAATCTCGGCATCCGGTGTCGAGCACTCCATCCGAACACCCGTGGCGGTACGTGTGATACTCGGGATATCGACGGTGAACTGCTCAACCTTGAAGTCAAGACTCTCCACACCCGACACACTGTAACCCTCGCGCAAAGCGCAAGCCTTCACCGAGACACTGCGTGCCGGCAGGTCAAAGGGCCCGGCATAGCGTGTAGCGCGCGAGAAGTCGCGCGGATCAGTGCCGTCGAGAGTGTAGTAGATAGCATCGGTATCATTATCCGTAGCAATCACAATCCGCAGACCCTGCTGGTCGATACGCGGCTTCGGAGTGACGAAGGAGTCAATGACGAACCGTGTGGTCGGACTCTCCTCGAATCCCTCGGCATACGCACGGGCCATAATGACCGCGTTGCGTTCGAGAGTGAAGGGATCGGTGTATAGTGCATCCTCCGCAGTCGGAGTCTTACCTGTCATATCATAATCCACCGTATAGCGGATCTCGGCATTGGGATTCGCGCAGGTCATGGACACCCTACCCCCCTCGAACTTGATCTCGGGAGCGGGAGTTACATCATCTGCCGAATCAGAGAGACGCAAGGATATCTCGCTGTCAGGCCACCGGTCGTTGACCGGTGCATCCACGATTATACCGTAGTAGTCTCCGGGTGTGAAGGAGAGTTGACGACCTGCGACAAACTCCTCAGGGGTAATGATGACAGGTTCGCCCTCGCCGTCACCACGCATAACGGCTACCGTAGCACTCTGCGAACCGCGGAGCCAGTAGTCAGCGGATTGCTCTGCAGAGAATTTAAAGGCATTGAAACGTGCCTCTTCAGGCTTACTTACTGCCGTATATTGGAATAACGGCAATGAAGTAGCCTTCACTGATGGTATATTAAAACCAATCTCTTCGTGAAGGGGTTGAATCCAACGTTTCGATACAGCAGCACGGAGTTGGAATATAACCTCTGCCAAAATCTCGATATTACAAGATACGGTATCTCCTTTGAAGCTCATAGCTCTCACCAATTCCCGGAATTCCGGTAATTTTCCTTGAGGCATCGGAACAGAATATTTCTGCGTAGTGGCGTAATTGACTTGTTCCAGAGCAACGCACCGCTCCTCACGATCAGTTATAAACCGATAGGCATCTATACCATCTGAGCCTTTTCCTCCGACTATAAACGGATATTGCATATCTGCTCCATAGAGACCGTCTGAATCAAACGCTCTCACATGAATCACATGCATACCATCGGCATAGCCGGAAAAATCCACACTAATCTTATTTAGGGTGACATTGGATGTAACTCTAACGGTTTCATCCACGTCTTCATCAACCCAATATTCGTATCCGGCCAACGATGTTAAATCGGCCTTTGTGAAAACATGCTGATATATGGTTCCTCGACCTCCGGCACGGTTAAATGCACGAACATTGAGAACATGTATACCCTTCGGAACATTATCAAGGGATAGTTTAAATGATGCCTTACCCGAGATTTCGTGTGAAACGACTCGCGAGCTATATTCATCGTCAAACCAATACTCATAAGCACCGGCTTCATTCACATAATCACTTGTGAAGAAAGGATACTGAAAAATTGTACCTCTCCCGCCGTTTTTTTCATACGTGCGGACACTGAGTATATGAAGACCTGATGAAACTTCGTCAAAAGGCACATTGAGAACCGATGAACCGCTTTCGACTTGACGAATTATACGGTTATCGTATTTATCATCAAACCAATACTCCAAGGCACCGGCTGACAGTGTATGGTTACTGGTAAAGAAGGGATACTGGAAAATTGCTCCGCGTTTACTATCGGTATATGCTCGTACATATAGAACATGTAAACCACTCTCCAACTCACCGTATGGGATTTTCTTTGAGATTGAGTCCCCATGGCAATCGAAAGTTGTGGATTTCGACACATTATCGTCAAACCAGTATTCCGCGACCTTCTTGGATGCTGACTCTTGCGCCATCATTCCCGGAGAAATCCACAGAAAAGGAAGCAGAAGAGGTATGAATGAATGCATTTTCATTCGCGGTAAGATATTATGGTTAGACGATCAGTTGGAATTTTCAGGGGTCCCCTCTGGTGCCCCGGAAAGCTTCAGTTCGATATTAATCGTCTGATTAGCATAATCTACAGACACCTTTCGTTCCTTTACAGTGGGAAGAGATGGATTCAAGGTATACGGGAAATTACCCCCGTCGGGACCAATCATGGTTCCATCTGTTCCGATAAACTCCCCAAGATTATCTAATGCGTTTTTCCATTCTGGATCAGAACCACATACCCAAGAATCGCGAATAAGAGTAGAAGAGCTCGGTTCTTGTCTTACCAGACAGTTTTGTAAGAAACAATTGTATGAGTTGCCTCCATTATAATTATTATTAAATACAGTATTTATAAAGCTACCATTAACATCCCCTCCATTGGCGCTATCTATTTTACAATTTACATATGAAATTGAATTATTAGTACCATTTCCATAAATGGAATTAATCTTTGAGTTATAAACAGTAACATTCTGACATCCATCAAATGAAATTTGTTGAAATTCTTCCAATATATTACATCTTTCAATAATTATGTCATACCACGGGTAGTATGTAAAATAAATATTATTGAACTCGCACATACGTATCCAAAGTCCTCGTGTTGGTGCATCTGTGCACAGGTCTCCTACTATCTTCAGTCCGTCTATAACGGCATTGAGTTTAGTATCTGCGGGAGCGAAAACTATATTCCCATTGATGATACTCTCCTGACCACTGCCGAGCAGTACTATTCCCTTCCTGATAGTGATACCTGAGAAAACACCTTCCGGAACAAAGACGGTGTCGTTTGGAGCAGCTGAGTCAATGGCCTTCTGAATATCTCCATAGGGGAAGAATTTCAGATCACCATTGTTGGATACGGCAATCTTTCGACTGCCAATCTCGAAAGCACCCGCAGGAGCGACCGCGGTGAAGATGGCGAGAATGAGGAGGAGGGGGAGAAGAATCTTGTGAGAAACTCGTTTCATTTTCTGTTGCATATCTTTTGTCCCGCTGATTCCCCGGCGCGGGATTAGTTTAGGCATAAAAAAAGCGTAGGAATCTGTATCTGTTGCCGTCCTACGTTTCGAGGCTTCTCGCATTGCCCAATCAAAGTCAGACGGCAACGCCAGAAGCCCACGCCAGTATATGCAAATACTGTGCGGTGTATTCGCTATGTATGCGATTGATCACGTCATGGACGCGAACAATCATTGTGGACGTGATAAATTGCGTCCCTACGAAACGCAAATAATCACGTCAAGGTCGCGATTCTTCGCGACCATACGAATAACCGGTGGTATATACATATCCACGGGCATCTATCGTTGCTCAATCCTTGACTTTGACAAAAATTTTGCGAGAATTTAAGACTGTCAAGAATCAGCGCGGATAAACGCTTTTTATATTACTTAAGAAGGTGTCCGAACCCGGGGTGTGCTTATCATTTAACCACACTTTCAGCCACGTCGGTTATCCCGTGGGATAACTTAGTGTCTCAAGTCCGGACCTCTTCGACGGAGGCGTCTCTTCGCATCCGTTTGCATACATCCCACACCGCTAAAACCCTGACCGGGGGTCAGTTCTGACGAACCTTTCCCTGCTGGCGTGGTCTTCTCGGACGGTCTGCAATTGCAAAGTTAATCAAAAATTCCGATACCGGGAGCATTTTTTGCTTTTTTTTACCACGAAGCACCATATTTCATGCCTGGAGGGGTGGAGAGGCTCAAGCCTCGGAGTCTTTTCGATCCGGGAGATGTGGATGGGATAACAATTATAGAAAACTGAGCCCGCAAGCGACGAAGAGGAAGACGGTATAACAGCAGGGGCAGTCTCAAATAAACATGTCCGAGCCCG
>CAMWHX010000018.1 GCA_947174155.1 uncultured Porphyromonadaceae bacterium | reverse complement strand
AAGCCCCTCCGAGCCCCCAAGGGAAAGCCCCTCCGAGTCCTGGTTCTGTGAGCGAGCTTCAGCTCGCGTCCAAAAAGAAGCTTCAGCTCGCGTCCAAAAAGGAGCTTCAGCTCGCGTCCAAAGCCTCGATTCTCACCAGCTCGATCCGAGTCACCGACATTCGCATGACCGTAAACTTCAATCCCCCGGCCTCAAACGACTCTCCGACCGTCGGCAAAGCCCCCAGATGGTCGATGATATATCCGGCCACGGTGTGATAGTCGTCCGACTCGCGGATATCCAGCCCAAGCTGCTCGTTGACATACTCTATCTCAGCGCGCCCGGCCACTTCATAAACCCCCGGTGAGGTCTCGCGCACCAGCGAGCGCTTCCGGTCATGCTCATCCTCAATCTCCCCGAAGATCTCCTCGACCAGGTCTTCGAGAGTGACAAGCCCTGCCGTGCCCCCAAACTCATCTATGACTATAGCCATCGATTTCTTCTCGCCGAGCATACGCGACATCATCTTGTTGGCCAGCATCGTCTCGGGGGTGAAGATGACCGGCTTCAGCCTTTCGCGCCAGTCGCCATCGGTATTAAACATCTCCGAGACGTGGATATATCCCACCACGTCGTCAATATCCTCCTTGTAGACCACGATCTTGGAGAGCCCCGTGGCGTTGAACTTCGCAATCAGTGCCCGGCGCGATGTCCCCTCCATCGGGACAGCCACCATCTCGTTGCGCGGAATCATGCACTCCCCTATCTGAGTATCCTTAAAGTCAATGGCATTGTGGAAGATCTTCACCTCGTTTTCGACCTCCTTGCGGTCGGGGGTCGAAGATATCGACTCCTCGAGATAGTCATCGAGCTGGTCCATGGTGATGAGGGTGTGCTGCATCTCCTCGCTTTCAAGCCCGAAGAGGCGCATCATCCACCGCGAAAGGCGCGATATGAAGGCCGAGACGGGATAGAGCACCACGTATATCAGCCACATCGGGAGCGCCACCAGTCGCATCATCAGATTGGGATTGATGCGGAAGATGGTCTTGGGGAGAAACTCACCTGTCAGCAGGATGAGGAGCGTGGAGATGACGGTATTGCTCACCAGCACGAGCGCCTCGTTGTGGAGCATACCCTCCAGCCAGGGGTTGAGGAGGAAGGAGATGGTGATTCCGTAGATGACGAGCACGACGTTGTTGCCCACCAGCATGGTGGATATAAACATATCCTCGTGTCGTGAGAAGCGGCGCAGTATGCGGTCTACGACTCCGCCGCGGGCGGCGTCGATCTCCATGCGCACCTTGCTCGACTGCACATATGCTATCTCCGAGCCTGAGAAGAGGCCCGAGAGGAGGATGGCAAGCAGGGTGATGACTATGGCGGTTATGGCTGTCATAATTTACTGTTTTAAGGCATCGCGGTCGACGGGGAAGATACCCTGTGGCCGCAGTATGCGGTAGTCTGTGAGATGCTCGTCCGACTCGAAACCCACACCTTCGAGCACGTGGGTTGCCGTCTCGATGTGTATGAAGGTGTCGCTATACATCTCGTGGCGTCTCGTATCCCAGAAAAATCGCTCGGAGGCGAAGAGGTCGGAGGGGACGCGGCGGATCTCGACGTGTCCGTCGAGGCGCCAGATACGCTTGTCGGTAAGGTAGCTGGCGGAGTCGGCGGCCACGGTCGCTATGACGCGCATCAGCGGATCATATTTCTGGAGGTAAATCCCCTTGGGAAATATCCAGCACGGGGAGTCAGGACGGTCATATACCTGCCAGAGGGGGGAGACGATACGGTACTGGGTAATCCCGGAGTCGGAGATGAGTGTGGAGACGTTGAGCGTCGACATGGTGGGCATGTGCTCCGGATGGATGGAGCGTAGGGTCCCCACACGGTCATCCTCGCGACAGGCGGCCGTAGAGAGCAGGAGGCTCATGATCCCCACGGCGCAGAGCGGTCCTCTCCTGATCCTCATCTTTCTCACGTTTCCGGTATATGTGGATGTATGCGATGCGACAGTCTCTCTTATTTGATCTTGCGCTGCCAGAACCAAACCTCGTTGAAGTTGATGCCCAGAGTGATGTTGAAGTAGTTCTCACTCAGCATGGCTACGGGGTGTGCGCTGCGGTGCTTCCACTCGAAGCCGAGGTTGATCATCGTCTTGTCCTGTATGGTGTGGAATCCGACACCGCAGGCCAGTCCGTACTCGCGCATACGGTTGCCGTTGATGACCAGATAGTCGTCGGTATAGTAGCCACCCAGTCGGAAGGCCATACGCTGCCAGTAGTTGCCTCGCAGTCGGGGCACGTATTCCGCTCCGACCGAATACTTCAACCGATCGGAAAACTCCATCCCCTGGAAGACCACCTTGTCGGGATGGCCGATCTGGGCGAGGGAGGGCATCGGGGTCTTGGACCATTGCTGGAAGGTCACATCAGCCTCCACGTTGAGGCGCGAGGCGCGCTCCCGGGTATATGAGAGGCCGGCTCCGATAGTCATAGGGGAGTAGTTGTGGCCGGAGAGATAAGCGTAGCCGACAGTGTCGGGGATGCTCTCCTGAGTGGTCTCCTGGAGGGTGGCCCATGTCTTGCCGTGCATCGACTTCTTGGGCGAGAAGGTGACTCCGGCTGTCACACGGTTGATCTTGTCGAGGGGGAGGGTATACTGCAGTCCGATGTTGACGTTCCAGTCGCGGATCTGCATCACGTGTTCGAAGAGGGTTTGTCCCGATGTGGCGGGGTTGGAGTAGACGTCATTGACGATATTTCCGAATTGATACGATACGTTGGCTCCCAGCGACACGCCGAAATACTGCGCGGCCAATCCGAGATAGGCCTCATTGATACCTCCGGAGCCCTGGTTCTGCATGGCACCGTGCTTGATCTCATTGCCGAAGGCGTAGCCGACCGATGACCAGGGGACCATGCCGATGGAGCCGCCGAAGTGCTTGGAGAGGGGAAACTGCATCGTGACGTATTGCAGTCCGCCGCCGGTGCTGTGGTGACGCGCGTCACCTTCGCGGCTCCATAGCAACGACACGTCGGCCCCCATGTCGAAGAGGAAGGTCATCGAGTCGATAGCCGCGTAGGAGGCGGGGTTCATGACATTGATCTGACGTCCTGAACGCATAGCGTAGCCGACACCCCCCATCTGGGTCTGGGAGGCGGTGGCGCGGTCACCTACTATGCCGTAGCCATACATGGAGTAGGGCGTGTTGACGTTTTGAGCTGACACGGCGCTGCATATACCTATCACCGCTGTCAGTAAAACCAAGAGTCTTTTATACATTATCATCGTTGAGGTTGTCTACGTTATAAAGGAAAATTTCGACCAGTCCCCGAGCTAACAACCGGGGGAGGATTTCGGGCACCGGAGCGCCGAGACGCCCGCAGATCTCGCCTGTCACCGGCAGAAGGGCAGCCGCATCGCCTCCGGTCATCAGCAGGCGCGAGGCTTCGTATGCGATTGCGGACTCGGCTATCTCGGCGGCAGCTCCGCGCATCACTCCTGTCAGGATCGAGGTGGAGGTATCGGTTCCTATCTCGGGCACTTCGGCGCGGGGATGCTCCAGCGGCAGTCGGGATGTATGGTCGTGGAGTGCGCGGAAACGCAGTTCGAGGCCGGGGGATATGCGCCCTCCCTTGAAGTCCCCCTCTCCGCTAAGCACGTCCGTCGTAATGGCTGTCCCGGCATCGGCTATCATACATCGCTCCCCGGGATAGAGTGCTCGGGCACCTGCAGCCACGGCTACGCGATCCATGCCTAAGGTGGCGGGTGTCGCGTAATCCACTCCGATCGGCAGAGGGGTGGAGGGTGTCAGCACTATCAGCCATCCTCCGAGTATGCAACGCAGGCTTTCAACCAGACGCACATCCATCCGCCCGACGCTGCAATAGATACCTCCGCGCGCCTCCAATCCCTCGATCAGGGTACACATGGCGTCGGTCTCGGAGGGGGAGAATGCCTGATGCGCCTCCACCTCCGGACGCCCGGAGTCATCCAGGCGCCAGACAGTCAGCTTGACGGCTGTGTTCCCCTGGTCTACGGTGACTATTACATCTCCGGCGACGACGCTCTTGCTGAGGGTGTTGCTCATCGCTTCTGCTCGGGAGACCCGGCCTCCTTCTTCTGGGTGGAATATATCAGCCACGCGGCTATGATCTGGATCGTGGCACCGACGAGTGTAAAGACCACTGTCGGCTGTATGGTGCCCAGCGACCCGGCGAAGTGGCCGAGGCGCGAGGAGTTGTAAAACCACATCCCCGACCCTATACAGAAGGCCATGCCTGCCCAGAACTCCAGACGGCGCAGGCGACGCAGTCGCAACGAGTCGGCGGGATCGGCCACATTGCAGAGGCGCGCCACCGTGTAGATGACCGCTCCGGCGGCATAAAGCCACTTGTAGAGAGGCGCAGGAGCAGCGGTTAGGTTGAAGAAGGGACCAGCCAGTGATACCGCCACGATGATGAGTCCGAAAGTGGCGATATTCTCTATTCTTTTAAGTCTCTTCTCACGTTTGGGGCTGTATGCCGTGGGACGCTGAGCGGCTTTATTGTCTCGTTTAGCCATGATGTATGGTTAGGGTTTGAGGAGAAAGACATCTTCGGTAGGGCGCTGCATGTGATACTGCTCGCGAGCCACATGCTCCAGATCACTCTCACCCGCCTCCAGAGCCTCGCGCCGGGCCCGATAGTAGGCGGCAGAATCACGACACTCCTTGATCTCGCGTTTGAGGGCATTGATCTGACGCTCATACTCCATATTGAGCGACACCGAAGCGTCCTCATTATAGAAGAGCAGGGCCACGACAAGACCTCCCACCAGTAGGAGCGGGATATGGGAGCGGCGGCGCACCCAGAAGCTGGCTTTCTTGGTCATTCTTGACATTGAACTGCAAAATTAACGATTCCGCACCGAAAATCCTTATCTCAGAGGAGTTTTTTTACGTTTTTTGATGCATATTCCCTCACCTCTCTATTTAAGCCCCCCTTCCGATGGCCCGGTTGCCGGATGGCACTCCGCAATTAAATAAATGTTACAAACAAGATAGAAACCGATTTGGTTGCGTTATACAGGCGTAAACACTGATAAAAACTCTAAAATATATCCACTATGGCAGATTCCAACACTTTCAAGCAGCGTCTTCTCGGCCTCCAGGCCAATCTGATGAGTTTCGCATGCCAGCTGACCTCGAGCAGGGAAGCTGCCCAGGATCTGGTGCAGGACACTACGCTCAAGGTGTTGGACAACGAAGCCAAGTACGTCGACAACGTCAACTTCAAGGGGTGGGTCTTCACCATCATGCGCAATATCTTCATCAACAACTATCGTCGTCAGGTGCGCAGCGCTACGGTGATTGATTCGACCGAGGATCTCTATCACCTCAACCTCTCGCAGGAGTCAGGTCTCGACAGCCCTGAGGGATCATTCGCAACCAAAGAGATCTCCGAGGCTATCCGCTCCTTCGCTCCGGAATATCAGGAGCCCTTCACGATGTATGTCGCCGGCTACAAATACAGCGAGATCGCCGACCACATGGGTCTCCCGCTCGGCACCGTGAAGAGCCGTATCTTCTTCGCCCGCAAGCGCCTCCAGCTCATGCTCAAAGACTACAGATAATTCATAATTCATAATTCAAGGGCTCACACTTGCCATAGGTGTGAGCCCTTGAATTATGAATTGCCCAAAAGATCGGGTCTAAGTCGTTTCGTGCGTTCCAACGCCTGGTCATAGCGCCATTGGGCGATCTTGGCCTCATGGCCCGAAAGAAGGATCTCCGGGACCGCCCAGCCATTGTAGACCGCCGGACGCGTATATACCGGCGGAGCAAGCAGATTATCCTGAAATGAATCCGACAATGCAGACTGCTCATCGCCAAGCACCCCCGGGATGAGACGCACCACGGCGTCTGCCACCACGGCAGCCGGAAGCTCACCTCCGGTAAGCACATAATCTCCGATCGAGATCTCACGCGTCACGAAATGCTCCCGTATACGATAGTCTATACCTTTGTAGTGCCCGCAGAGGATGATCATATTATCCAGAAGAGACAACTGATTTGCAATCGGCTGATTGAAAGTCTCTCCGTCAGGAGTCATGAATATTACCTCATCATAATCTCGCTCGCGACGCAGAGCCGATATGCACGCGTCGACAGGCTGAATCTGCATCACCATCCCCGCCTCCCCTCCAAAGGGATAGTCATCCACCTTACGATGCTTGTTGGTAGTGTAGTCGCGCAGATTATGAACCACAATCTCAGCCAACCCCTTGTCACGGGCCCGCTTCAATATAGAGCAGTTGAGCGGAGATTCGAGCATCTCCGGCATTACGGTCAGTATGTCTATTCTCATGATGCGAAATTAATCAAAAATTTCCACATAGCCGGACACCGGACCTCAAAAAGCGAAGTTGTGGCCGTGATTCTTTGCAGAACACCAGATTTTGATTAACTTTGCACAAACCGCGAAAAATTCAATACAATCGAGAATAAAGAAATGGGAAAAGTTTTGATTATCGGCGCCGGTGGCGTGGGCACGGTCGTAGCCCACAAGTGCGCTATGCATCCTGAGGTATTTACTGAGATCGTCCTCGCCTCCCGCACCAAGGAGAAGTGTGACCGTCTCGCCGAGAAGATCGGTGCCCCCAACATCACCACCGACCGCGTAGACGCTGACTCCGTCGATGAGCTCGTCGAACTCTTCAACCGCCACCGCCCCGACATCTGTATCAATGTCGCTCTCCCCTATCAGGACCTCACCATCATGGAGGCCTGTCTGAAATGTGGCGTCAACTATCTCGATACGGCCAACTACGAGCCCAAGGATGAGGCCCACTTCGAGTATTCATGGCAGTGGGCATACCGCGAGCGCTTCGAGAAAGCCGGTCTGACCGCCATCCTCGGCTGCGGCTTCGATCCGGGCGTGTCGGCTGTCTTCGTGGCCTACGCCGCCAAGCATCACTTCTCCGAGATGCGCTATCTCGACATCGTCGACTGCAACGCCGGCAACCACGGCAAGGCCTTCGCCACCAACTTCAATCCCGAAATCAATATCCGCGAGATCACACAGAAGGGTAAGTATTGGGAAGACGGCAAGTGGGTCGAGACGGAGAATCTCGAGATCCACCGCCCCCTTACATACCCCAATATCGGCGTGCGCGAGTCCTATCTCCTCTACCACGAGGAGCTTGAGTCTCTCGTGCAGAACTTCCCCACCATCCGCCGCGCCCGCTTCTGGATGACCTTCGGCCAGGAATATCTGACTCACCTGCGTGTCATCCAGGATATAGGCATGGCCCGCATCGATCCCGTGATGTATAACGGTCAGGAGATCGTGCCCATACAGTTCCTCAAAGCCGTCCTCCCCGATCCCGGTTCTCTCGGAGAGAATTATACCGGTGAGACCTCTATCGGCTGCCGCATCCGCGGTCTCGACAAGGAGGGTAAGGAGTCGACCTACTACATCTACAACAACTGCTCGCACCAGGCCGCCTACAAGGAGACCGGCGCGCAGGCTGTCAGCTACACCACCGGCGTCCCCGCTATGGTAGGGGCCATGATGTTCCTGACCGGCAAGTGGGTCAAGCCTGGTGTGCACAATGTCGAGGAGTTCGATCCCGACCCCTTCCTGGAGACTCTGGCTGTCAACGGACTCCCCTGGAGTGTAATCACCGACGAAGATATAGAACTCGAAGCATGAGAAAGAGTTTCATGACCTTAATGACGGCAGTCGCCCCGCTGGCGGCTGCCGTAGCCCTATCCACCCACTCGGTGCGTCCGGCCTCTCGCGGCATCACCACCACGCAGCAGGGTGAGGTACTCATCTCCACTCCGGCCGGCACGGTCTGTGTGCTCCCTGTCGCTGATGACATCTTCCGCGTGACGCGTCTTCCGGCTGTCGGAGCCTCTCCGGAATTTCTGAAATCGCAATCCGCTATTCTGGAGCCTGAGAGCCCCGGGGTCCATGTCACCGCCACACCGACCGAGGTCCTTCTGACTTCACCCGTCACTTCTGTGCGTGTGGACCGCACTACCGGGCGAGTCTCCTTCTTCAACGATGAGGGAGAGCTGCTGCTCTCCGAGGCCGGCGGTGTCGATAATTCCGATCCCGACCTGAAAACCGTGACATTGCTTGCCGGCAAGGATGAGAATTACTACGGTGCCGGCGAACGCGGTCACCGTCTGCGTCTTAACGGCGACAGCCTGTCGATGTACAATCGCCAGAACTATGGCTATACCGCCGGCGACCCGCGCATTTCGCAGATGGGTATCTCTGTCCCTTACGTAGTCAGCGACCGCGGCTATGGCGTCCTCTTCGATGACCATACGCGCGCCTCGCTCCAACTCGGTAAGGACACTCTGACCTATGCAGCTGAATCCCCCTACGCCCTCTCCTACTACTTCATCGACGGCGAGGGTGATATCGCAGGTGCTACCGAGGGACTGTCACGCCTGACCGGACGCCAGGGTCTCCCCCCGCTGTGGACCCTGGGATATGTGACCTCAAAATATGGCTACCGCACACAGGATGAGGCCCTCGGCGTCATCGATACCCTCAAGACACGCGGCTATCCCGTGGACGGCATGGTGCTCGACCTCTACTGGTATGGGCAGGAGACCGATATGGGACGCCTGGAGTGGAACCGCGACCAGTGGCCCGACCACCGCAAGATGCTCTCCGACCTCAAGGATAAGGGGGTCAACATGGTGCTCATCACCCAACCCTATATCAATAAGATCGGCGCTATCGACAACTACAACCTCCTCGCTGCCGGCCATATGCTCACCCGCGATGAGGATGGGAAACCTCACGACGTCACGACATGGGTCGGCGAGGCCGGCATGTTTGATGTCAGCAATCCCGACACCCGCAAGTGGTACTGGAACCGCTATCGCGACCTGACGCAGGAGGGGGTAGCCGGATGGTGGGGAGACCTGGGGGAACCCGAGGTGCATCCCGCGACCATACGCCACGCCAACGGCATGACCGCCGAGCAGTATCACAATGTCTACGGCAACGAGTGGTCACGCATCATCTACGAGGGGCTGCGCGAGGAGTTCCCCGATATGCGTCCGATGCTGATGATGCGCGGTGGCACAGCAGGCCTGCAACGCTACGGCGTCTTCCCCTGGACCACCGACGTGTCGCGCTCCTGGGGTGGATTTCAGCCGCAGGTCAACCTCATGGTGTCGGCCGGACTCTCCGGCCTGGGATACATGAGCAGCGACATCGGCGGATTCGCCGTCGATCCGGAACATCCCACCGACTCCGAGCTCTATGCCCGCTGGCTTGAAATGGGAGCCTTCACCCCCATGCTCCGCACCCACGCTCAGCTCAAACCGGAGCCCTACCACTATCCCGAGGTCGAGTCCATCTCGAAGCAGTATATCAAGATGCGCTACGAGTGGCTCCCCTACAACTACACCCTCGCCTACGAAAATGCCGCAATGGGTCTCCCCCTGGCCCGTCTCCTCAACTTCCGCGGTGACAACCCCGAGGAGCGTTATGCCAATATCTCGGACGAGTACCTGTGGGGTGACGACGTGCTGGTGGCACCCGTCATGACCAAGGGAGCCCGGCAGCGCAAGGTGGTCTTCCCCGCCGGCGACTGGATCAACTGGTGGAATCCCCGTGAGAGCTACCGTGGAGGCACCACAGCCACTGTCAAGGCCCCTCTTGACCGCCTGCCACTCTTCGTGCGCCGCGGTGCCTTCATACCCCAGTACACCCGGCCTATAGAAAACGTCACCCAATACAATCCGCAGTTCCTGACCATCAAGTTCTTCCCCGCAAAGGAGTGGACCGAATACACCCTCTACGATGACGACCGCATGTCACCCCTCTCCCTCGAAGAGGGAGCCTATCAGCTCCTTACCTTCACCGGATGCAACCAGGGAGGCGACATCCATATCGACATCAAGACTTCGGGACGGGGTTACGAAGGGATGCCCGAAACCCGCATGCTGACCTTCGAGGTCATCGGTGTGGACCGCAAACCCCGCAGCGTCACCTCCTCCAACGGCATGCCAATGGAGGAAGCCGTCTCAGCCAAGGCCATCCGCCAGAGCGGCTGGACCTACGACGCCGCCACCCGCACCCTGACCCTCGTCACCCTCTACGACGGAGGCACCCTGAGCCTAAACGCGAAATAAGCCCCACAGAGAAAGAGCCTTAGCCCGACGGGCTAAGGCTCTTTCTCTGTGTATTGTGATCCGACCGAAGGGAGGATAACCGGATCGAAGCGATGATCCCGCTCAGAAGCCCAAGGTGAGCCCCCGCCGC
>CAMWHX010000017.1 GCA_947174155.1 uncultured Porphyromonadaceae bacterium | reverse complement strand
GGGTGGGCGGGTTTGGCGGGGGCGGCTGCCTGACGGGTCTTGACCGCTATGCGCCCCTTGACATCGATGTCGGGATGGGCGTACACGGGGAGTGCGGCCTCGGCGGCACGCACTACTGACTTGATGAAGGGATCAGTCGGTTTTTCAAATATAAGGGAGAAAGAGACCTTGTTGCCGTCGATACGGATGTCATCTTCCACCATGCCCAGCTCGACAATGTTTTTGCCGTTGCCGGGATAGCGCACATTTTTGAGTGCGTCGAGTATCAGATTAGGATAGAGTGTCATAATATTACAACGCCCCTGCGGGGGTGATGGATTATCGGAAACTGCGGGAGACGTCACCATGCTCCCGGCGCAGTGGCATCAACGGGTGCTTCTCGAAGTATCGGCCACGCCGCGCGGATAGGCGCGGTAGTCATCACGCTCGATGTCATCCTCGCGGGGTTCGACGAGGGGAGTCTCTCCGAGACGGAAGGAGATGAGCTTGATCTTCTTGCCGCGCGAGAGCCACTGCTGCTCGTAGTAGGTCTTGATAGAGGTCGTGGGGTCGGCCGGTCCTGAGCCGTAGAGATCGTCGGTGACGCGCAGGGTTTCCAATCCGTTGGTCTCGACGAGACGGCGTGTGTACTCAAAGAGGAAGGGGGAGTCGGTTTTCAGATGCACGACCCCGCCCGGTTTGAGAAATCTGCGATACATCTCCAGGAATCGGGTGGAGGTCAGGCGCTTTCGCGGCTTCTGCATCTGCGGGTCCGGAAAGGTGATCCAGATCTCCGATACCTCCCCGGGGGCGAAGAAGTGGTCGATGTTTTCGATCTCGGTGCGGAGGAAGGCGGCGTTGGGGATACCTTCATCCTCGACGGTGGAGGCCCCTTTCCACATGCGGGCACCCTTAATGTCGACACCGATGAAGTTGGAGTCAGGTGTGGTGCGGGCCAGTTCTACGGTATATTCACCCTTGCCGCAGCCGAGTTCCAGTGTAATCGGCAGGTTGGAGGGAAAGACTTCGGTGCCCCAGGCACCCTTATGTGGGAAACCCTCCTTAAGGAGGGTCTCACGAGGATATTGGAGCGCGCATTTGAAGCGCTCCATATCGGCAAATTTTTTAAGCTTGTTTTTTCCCATATAGAAGGTCAGAACGCAACGACGCGCCCTGATCCGTCAAGGCGCGTCATCACGATAAATCCGGTTATCGGGTCATGAGTTTGACAGTGCGGGAGGCGTCGGCTGTGCGGGCAGCGACCATGATGATACCTGCGGGCACGTCTTGGAGCGAGATGCGGGCAGACTCGGAGTCGGGGGTCCAGTGTCCGGCTACGGCACCGTCGGCGGTGTAGATGGTGACGGCGGTCAGGGGCGCGGGGGCGTCGACGACGATGTGTCCGGCACGCAGGGCGATGGTGATGGCCGAGGCGTCGGCGGCTATGTCGTCAACACCGGTGGTGCGGTCTGACTGGATCATAAACTGACCCCACACGGGGTGACTGCGCCATGCATCCTCAGTGAAGTCAGCCACGTGGAGCTTGACGGCACCCGGATTGATTCCGCTGAAAGTATCCGCATCAGCGTCAGGAACAGCGGCTCCGAGGGCGCGGGCGTCGATGAAGGTGAGGTCGGTCATGCCGGCAAAGGAGTGGGCGCCGACGGAGGTCAGGTCGTTGCCGAGCATCAGGGTGTCTACACCGACGTTGGCAAAGGCGTGGGAGGCGATCACTGAAGCATTGGCGACCACATTGTCTATGCTGAGACGGGTGCAGTTGGCGGCGAAGAGTCCCGGGATGTCTGAGCGGGAGGTGACTACGGTCTGCAAGGCCTTGTCATCCATCAGCAGGCCCTTGCCGATGGCAGCGTTATCGTTGAGGGTGACGGCAGAGAGGCGGGGCATCCCGGCGAGAGCATAGTCGGCGAAGCGGACTACGGAGGAGAGGTCGAGGGTAGCGATGGCTGTTCCCTCAAACACTTCTGACCCGAGCACGGCTACCTTGGAGCCGAGGTTGATAGTGGAGAGGGTAGTGCATCCGGCGAAGGAGCGGTCCGGGAGACGGGTCAGGGCGGTGAGGCTGAGGTCTACGCCGTTGAGATGCGGGCAGGAGGCGAAGGTCGCGTTGCCGGTAGTGGTCAGGGATTTGGGGAGAGCTACGGAGGTGAGGCTCTCACAGCCGTAGAAGGTGTAGCTACCGAGAGACCTCACACCCTCGGGTATGGTGATGGATGTGATTGCGGAGTGGGCGAAGGCGCCGTCGCCGATCTGTGTGACCCCCTGCGGTAGTATGATCGCTGTGAGGGGAGATTTAAAGAAGGCATACTCCGGAATCTCGTTAGCGGGGAAGCAAGTGCGCTTGCCGGCTACGGGGGTGTCTGACTTCACTTCGACGATGGAGAGGGCGCCCATGTCGAGGGTGGTATATGAAGAGGGGAGGTCGGCGATGGCGGCAATATCGCGGGCGTCGGCGTTTCCGGTGAGGGTGAGGACCTTATCGGCCGGGGCATCGGCGAGCGCTGAAGCGAGGGAGCCGGGGGTCAGCTCGATGGTGTGGGCTCGGGCACCGGTGATGACGGAGGCTGCGAGCAGTATGGTGAGAGATAATCGGATCATGGTGCAAATTTAGCTAATTTATCTGAGATTTGGGAGTTTTTTTGGAATTATCTTGGTTTATCCTCGCTTCGCTCGGATTGGGAGGTTGGGGCTCTGTTTATCCTCGCTTCGCTCGGATTGGGAGGTTGGGTCGCTGTTTATCCTCGCTTCGCTCGGATCACAATGCAGATTGGGGCCCCTGCCCCAATCTGCACGAGCATCCTGGTGATGAAGTGACCGGCGGTCACTTCATCACCAGGATGCTCGTGACTGCGCCGGCGGCTTTGTCGTCGGGGCCTGCGGAGACTAAGACGTGGTAGACTCCGCTGGATACGCGGCTACCGTCGGGACCGGTGGTGTCCCATTGTACAGATCCTCCCGAGACTGAGCCGAGATCTCTGATGACGTGGCCGTTGGCATCGGCTATCTTGACTACGGCGCCGTCCGTGAGACCGTCGATGGTCACCCATCCATAGTAGTCGGGTCGCACGGGATTGGGATAGGCGCGCACCGAGGAGATGTCTCCATCGGCCACACCCTCACCGTTAGGGTAGTACTGCGCCAGACCCAGGGCGGTGCCTACCATGACGGAGTTGGTGGAGGGGTCGTAGCAGAGCTTGTAGACGTCGTTGGAGGGGAGGGCGCTGTTGTCGGTGGTAAGGGTGAAGAGGATCTCACGACCGTCGCGCGAGGTAACTACTACGCCGCCACCGAGGGTGGCAAACCACTTGCGTCCTTTCGGGTCGGCTATGATATCGGTGACGTTGACACCGTCGAGGAGGTAGTCGGCCAGGGAGGTGCCATCGTTGCGAGCGACCTTGATACGGTTGACACGAGATGGGTCATTGGCGAGGGTGTTGGGGCTGATAGTGACCACTCCCTCGCGGTGACCGACCCAGACAAGACCTGTCTGAGGATCGTCGAGGACGGCACTCACCACTTTGATGGTCACGGAGTTGCCATCCTGGTCATGGGGACCCCGCACAATGATCACATTGTCATCGGCATCGGTGTCGAGTGTGCCGCGGGTGTCAATCAGGGCGAGAGACTGCTCGTTGCCGTTGGGGGCTACGAGCAGTAGATTTTTGTATGAATTCAGAGGCCATATCTCACACTGACGCGGTGTCAGACCCTTGACGGTCCAGTAGGTCCAGGGGCGGCAGGAGGCGGCATCCTTGGAAGCACGTCTATCCTCTGCTTTCCAGAGCCAGATCTGGAGGTTCTCACCATCCCTGGCCTTCACACTATCCGGGGTACTGTACTGGTAGTTGGTAGACCAGAGGTTTCCCTGGTTGTCGAAGCGGGGGGTGGAGAATCGGCAGACGTTCCACAGCGGATCATCGGGGCGCACGACTACGAATCCCGGCTTCGAGGCCGCGGCGTCGGAGGGGTGGGACATATGGAGCAGGTCTTCGGGATTGGTGAGGTCCATGCGGAGCACACCCTTCGTATAGGAGCCCATATAGATGATGTCAGGATTATCGGGGTCTATGGCTATACCGGCAGGGTTATAGAAGATATCCTGCATGTCGGGATTGGTATAGGGGAGACCATACATGGTCCATGACTGATTCTTGAGACCGGAGAGGAGGATAGGGGCACGCAGACCGCCGGATGTGAGATAAGAGCGCACACCGCGGCTGTTGGCCAGCATACCGTATTTCGGGGAATAAGTCAGATTGTCGGTCAGCAATACGCCGGGAGTATCGGGGAGCATCGTGTCGCGTGTGAGGGTCCAGACGCCGGCCTGATCCTGAGTGGGTTCCATGGTCTTGGACCAGAACCCCTTATAACGATCGGCAAACCAGAACTCCTTGAAGTCCCAGCTGCCGGCCGGAAGACCGTAATCGGCACGACGCAACTGGCGGGTATATGTGCCGTCGGAACGGAGCTGGCTGACCCATGCGGGGACGGTGATGAGGTATCCGTCGCGGTTGGCTGAGAAGTTGCTGTCGGAGACAGGCATAAGCGCCGCGCCAACACGGAACTCTCCGGCACCGTTGCGCCAGATCAGACGCACTGCCTTCTCCTCGGCGTCGGGACAGAGTGTGGCGGCCTGTTTGTCGCTTAGCGGAAGCACACGGGTCACACCCTCAATCCCCTCGACCTCAGTGTAGTCATCGAGCGAGAAGCGGGGGGAGGATAAGGGGGCATGGAGGAGTCGGCCATCCACGGCTATCAGCATCTTGTCGTCCATGCGGGCGAGGCTGCCGAGGGGCTTGCCATAGTTACGGGTTTCCAATATCTCACCTTTGTCATCATTGATGATGACATATCCGAAGTCTGTGGCCATATAAGCGCGAGGCAGATCGTAGTCAAAAGTGATGGCACCCACCTCCTTGCTTCCCGACAAAGCTACATCTTTGAGGGCCGGTATATTGACCACCTTGCCAGAGTCGAAAATAAGGTCTATGTTGTAATTCTCATATACGACCAGCAGGTAGCGGCGATGAGGATTATAGGCCATGGTGCGGGCGATATTCTCCGACAGCAGATTGTCACTGTTGATAGAACGCAGTTCATCACCCTCCTTGTCATAGACAAAGATGGTGGTCAATGGCTCGCGGTTGGAGGGGACGCTCGGGTCGTGAACCTGGGCGAGAGCCATGAAATAGGTTCGGTCGGGAGTGTCGGCGATGACGGTGGGTTTATCGCCGAAGGGTGTATGCATACGCCATGTGCCCGGTGTGGCGGCGAATGATAGCACACACATCAGGATACAGGCGGCAAGGGAGAGGTATCTTTTCATTTACAGTCGGTCAAAAAGTCAAACAGTGCACGTGTGGCGCGGCCACGGTGAGAGATTGCATTCTTAGCTTCGGCGCTCATGTCGGCAAAGCGCTTGCCACTCTCGGCGGCGATAAATATGGGATCATATCCGAATCCCTCGGCGCCATGCCGGTCAGTGGCTATGGAGCCCTCGACAGATCCGGTGAAGAGGTGTTCTTCTCCATCCATGAGCAGGGCTATGACGGTTGAGAATCTGGCGGTGCGACGCTCCGGCTCGACCCCTTCGAGGCGGGAGAGGAGGAGGTCGATATTATCATCAGGAGTACATCCCTCGCCGGCGAAGCGGGCCGAATAGACACCCGGAGCTCCGTCGAGGACGTCGACCATCAGTCCGGTGTCATCGGCGAAACAGTCATAGCCGTAACGCTCCTTGACCCAACGGGCCTTGATAAGAGCATTACCGGTCAGCGTGTCGGCGGTCTCGGGTATGTCGTCGTGACATCCGATCTCGGCGAGCGACATGATATGGAAGCGATCTCCGGCCATGGCGCGGACCTCGCTTAACTTATGGGGATTGTTGGTTGCGAATACTATCTCTCGTTTCATTATATATATCAACGTATCCGCTAATTACTTATTGCATGGCGAGGGATTCAGTCACCGACCCACCGGATTTTCTCGCATGGCGGGGCAGTATAAACTTACCGGCGCAGGCGCCCCGGACGGAACTCCGGCGGGAGGATCTTCCGCGGGTCAGCGGTGTCGACGGCCATTATCACCGTGCGGGCCTCTCCACGCCAGGGGAGGGTGGCGTGGTAGCGGCGATAGTGGACCACTACCGGTAGCCCGGCAAGCTGCATACGCCTCAGCTGGGCGGCTACGTGTGCATCCTTGGCCGTGAAGATGAAATCGCGGCTGTAGAGGCGTGTGGTGTCATGAAGTTCCTTGTAGGGGAGGAGTATACCCTCATACGTCTTGAATACAACGCCCTGACTATGAATACTCTCTACGTAGCCATACTGCACCGCGTCATCGATATATGGTGAGAAGAAACGCATATAGAAGGCCGTCAGCAGAAGCACCACGGTGAGGGCACTCCCGATCCACAGCCATGTGCGGCGGCTGCGCACCTCCGGAGTGAGATGCTCAAACTCCGATTCCTCCCCGGTCCAGTAATCGGGATCTTCCGGCTTAGGGTCGGGGCGTTTGGGCACGACAGGTTTCTCCTCGGGTGGGGGAGTATTTTCGAAGAAGTCATTGGGTTCGTTGTCTTCAAGACTCTCGTCGTCAGCAGGCTTGAAAAGCATAAGAAGTCAGTTTAAATTAGTCACGATCGGGAGGAGCGTGACACGTATATCATCGTAAAGATACCTAAAAGTATGAGCATCACCGTCTGTCCGCTCCATTGCAGCATGGAGAAGGCGGTGCCCTGCGCGTCGGTGATACCGTAGACGGCCAGACCAAACATAACGGCGATGTTCCAGGGGCCCAGACCACCGTTGGAGGGGATGGCCATTCCGATCGAACTGAGCACGAAGGCCACCAGACAGGGGACCAGACCGAAGGCGAGCGAAGGCTCCGAGCAGAGAGCCCGAGTGAAGGGGAAGGCGAAGAAAGCTACATACAGCTGTATGAAATAGCATCCCCAGATGCAGAGTGTCAGCAGCAGGAAGCGCCCGCGGTGAGGCATACGGACGATAACCGCAAACCCCTGCCACATCTCCCTGACCCAACCTATCAGGCGCCGGGTCAGGGCCGAGCGTCGCGTAAACCACACCGCTGCCGCAATCCCTCCTACGACGAGGATACCTATAATCCACGTCGCGGGGGAGGATATGAGATTGACCAGATCGCGCCCCACGGGATATCGGTGCAGGAAGGAGGTCAGTGCCCCGGCTGCCACTACAAAGGCCAGGCACGTCAGTGTCAGCACGGTCAGCGTGTCGGTGAGGCGGTCGGCGACCATTGAGCCCAGAACCGTGGTGAAGGGTGCGCGCTGACGGCGGGCGATATAGGTGCATCGCCAGACCTCACCCAGTCGCGGGAAGACCAGATTGAGGGCATAGCAGCCGAAGACCGAGCAGGAGAGAGCCATCAGCGGGGCCCGGATGCCGAGTGCATCGAGTTGCAGACGCCAGCGGGCAGCCCTGAAGATATGGGAGAATATGCTGATACCCATGGCCAGCAGAATCCACCAGTAGTCGACCCCGCGGCGCATGATGTCGAGCATGGCCGCGAAATCGACCTTGCTAAACATATACCACACCAACGCGACGGTGCAAGCCACCGGGATGATCCATCCCAACAGCCGGCGCCATAGCGGCGTGCGCTCCGCCAGTGCCTCTGCCGCCGCCTCCACGGAATCGGAGGGGATGTCGCTACGTTTCGTATCAGCCATTGAGCAGAGCAATACCGGCCTCGCGGATGCGACGCATGGCCTCGCGTATATTATCGTCGGAGGTGGCATAGCTCAGACGCAGATGACCCGGACAGCAGAAAGCCTCACCATCCACTGTGGCTACATGAGCCTCTTCGAGGAGATACATCACATAGTCCGCCCCGGTACGAATCTTCCTGTCCCCCAGACGGCGCCCGATATAGGCAGAGATGTCGGGGAAGAGGTAGAAGGCACCCTGGGGGACGTTGCATTTCCATCCCGGCACTTCGGCCGCCAGGGAGACGATCAGGTTGCGCCGGCGCTCGAAGGCGGCGCGCATGGTCTCGCGGTCCTCCTGAGGCCCCATATAAGCTGCCTCGGCGGCTTTCTGAGCGATCGAAGAGGCACCCGAGGTATACTGTCCCTGCAATTTGGTGACAGCCTTGGCGACCTCGGCGGGACCGGCCATGAAGCCTATGCGCCAGCCGGTCATGGCGTAAGCCTTGGAGACACCGTTGATGATGACGGTGCGATGGCTCATACCCGGCATCTCGGCGATGGAGTGGACTCGGCCTATGAAGGTAATATGCTCATAGATGTCGTCGGTGATGACCATCACGCGGGGATGACGGCGCAAGACGGCGGCGAGGGCTTCCAGTTCTTCGGGAGTGTAGACGCTGCCCGTGGGGTTGGAGGGGGAGTTAATGAGGAAGGCGCGGGTACGGTCGGTGATGGCCGCCTCCAGCTGCTCCGGAGTGATCTTGAAGTTCGACTCCAAAGAAGTGGCGACCGGCACGGTGACACCCTCGGCGAGGCGCACCATCTCCACGTAGCTGACCCACGCCGGGACAGGAATGATGACCTCATCGCCCGGGTTTATCAAGGTTAGCAGCACGTTGCAGAGTTCCTGTTTGGCTCCATTACCCACCACGATCTGAGCAGGCTCATAGTTCAGCCCGTTTTCGGAGCGGAGCTTATCGGCTATCGCGCGGCGGAGCGACATATATCCGCTGACGGGGGTATAGCGCGAGTAGTTGTCGGCGATGGCACGGCAGGCGGCCTCCTTGATATACCCGGGAGTGTCGAAATCGGGTTCCCCCACGGCCATGTTGATGACGTCGATGCCTGCGGCTTTCAGTTCGGCGCTCTTCTGCGACATAGCCAGAGTGGCTGATGAGGCGAGTGCCTTGACACGGTTGGATATCTGTATCATAAGCGTAGTCTTGACGGAGACGCAGATGCTGGAAGTGATTTTGCGCATAGGTCTCCTTACAGATAACGTGAGGAAGTGTGTGAATATTCGCATCAGGTGTCGAATAAATTGCATAACAGGGGGCTTGCCGGAAAACATTTCTTGTATGATAAGGGTCTTATTGCCAAAAAATCATTAACTTTGCAGACATAACAAGCAAATAAAAAATATACCAACATACAGATATCCTCTATGAACCGTATCCGAATCACGGCACGCCGCATGGCCGCGCGTGCCGCTTGGCTGACGCTCGGCGTGATGATGATCGTGCTCAGCGCCTGCTCCGAAAAGTCTTCGGGCGATGCCCGCGACCTTCTCTCCACCGTGCCCGCCGATGCCGGCGCCGTAGTGGTGGTCAACGTGCACTCCCTCATGGACAAGGGGGGCTTCAAATTTAAGGATAACAAGCCCGTCCCCCCGACTCAGGTCAAGGAGATGATTGATTCCGTCGACAATGTCGACGTGCGTCAGACCCTCTATCGTCTCGCCTCCGGCGACCTCGGGATGGCCTACGAGGCTGCCGTGGCCTTCGTGACTGACCAGCCCTACGTCACTGTCCTCCTGGACAACCCCGACCGTATGCGCGCCGGACTCGACTCCATGCTCCACACCTCGATGACCGAGCAGAGCGGTGTCTGGATCAATGACAAGTGGGCCATCAAGGGCAATCAGCTTTGGGTGGCGCTCCAATATGAGGCGCGCCCCGAAGTGATAAATAAATTCGCTGATCTGAGCGAGAAGAAGAGCTATCTCTCCAACGACGGAGCCGAGTCGCTGACCGAGTTGAAGAATGACTTCAACGGAGTGGCCGAGATCCCGGCTATGATCCATCTGGCCACTTCGCGTGGCCTCATGCGCTCCTCGGAGGTCGGTATGCTGAGCATGGCCATGTCGGCCCTCTTCGAGAATCCTTCCTACCTGAGCCTGCGCGGAGACTATGGCAAAGATGAGCAGCTGACGCTGACCCTGAGCCTGCTCAACGACAAATTCTCTCCCGCCAAGTATCTCCTCCCCGTAGGCAAGGTGGATGGCGACGCCGTCAAGAAGGTGGCTCCAGCCGCTGATATAATGGCCGCCATAGCCGTCCCCTCCAAGCTTATCGACAGCCTCAACAAGATGGTTTCGACCTTCGGCGGAGGGATGCCGGCTGAGATCACCGAGATCTTCCGTCCGATCGACGGCACGATAGTAGCCGCTACCGATCCCGGCAAGGATGCGTTTACACTCACCGTGGCCACTACCGGCGACGGGACCTCATCCTTGCAGAATATGCTTGCTACCCTCGGGTCGGTGGTGCGTGACGGCAAGACCCTGCGTGTCACCTCCGGCACTATGGAGGGGGGCGCGATGACCTCCGATAAGTTTGCCGATCTCCTGAAAGGGAGTGTGGCCGGATGCGTAGTGGCTCCCGTGAGTGCCAAGGCCAAGCCCGCGCTCTTCCTCCTGCGCCCTGCGTCGGGAAGCTTGGAGTTGGAGATCCGGTTCAGCCCGGCTGCTACTGACGAACTTATACCTGACGCGCTCTGAACAATATGCCACGCATAGATACCATTAAGTGCACGGGGCTCCTGCCCCGTGTCTTTGTGTCTGAGAATATCCCCCCGTCGGAGGTGTGGTCGACCGAGCTGACGCTGCGTCGCGGAGAGTTCTATCTGATCGAGGCGGCCAGCGGCGGGGGCAAATCCTCCTTCGCCTCCTTCCTCTACGGCCTGCGAGATGACTACGAGGGGACCGTGACCTTCGACGGCCGCGATATACGCACATTCGCCGTGGAGGAGTGGCAGCGCCTGCGCCGCGAGAA
>CAMWHX010000016.1 GCA_947174155.1 uncultured Porphyromonadaceae bacterium | reverse complement strand
ATTTGCCTGTACGTCGCGTGGGGTGGTAGTTGTGTATAAGAGACTGTACGGGCGAGGGGCGCTCATGGAGCGCCCCTCGCTGTTTGGATTTGTCTTAGTCTTTGCCTGAGTTAGCCTTCGCCCTTGCTTGGCTCTGACTTTGGCTTAGACCCGGTTGCGGATTCTTACTTCACTACCTTGTAGCTCTTGTCGCCTTTAACTACGATGTAGAGGCCCTTGGTGGGATTCTCTACGGCGATACCCTGGAGGTTATAGTACTTGGCGGCTACGTTGTCAGCTGCGATACCTGCTACTGCTTCGCTGGGATCGTAGAAGTCGGGCACGTAGTCGAGATCGTTGGACATAGCAATCAGGTTGCCCTCGAGAGTGAACCAGCATACGCCGTTCCAATCCTCCTCCACGGTGAGGTTATCAGCGTTGTAGAAGAGCTCCTGCTCCATGTCGAGGAATACGACGTCACCTGCACCGTAGTTGTACTTAGCCCATGCTGCGTCAGCAATCTTGAAGGCCTCACCCTCGGCGATGCCCTGACCCTCAGCGCAGACGAACTTGAAGACGTTATCGGTCAGCTGAGTGAACATCCACTCCTCGGGAGCGCCCCAGCTGTTCATGTCACCACGGAGGTAGATCTGGATACCCTGATATGCAGGCTTGGGAGTGGTAGTAGTCAGAGTGATAGTGCTCAGGTCACCGGCTACGACTACGGTCCAGTCGCCGGTCCAGGGACACATGATGTTGGCGTCACCGGGCACGAGAGCCACAGCTACACCCTGTTCCTCACCATAGTCGCAAGTGAGAGAAGCGCCGTTGAAGTCGTCCCAGCTACCCATGATAGTGGAAACCTTGAACATTGTGAGGCCCTCCACAGTCATAGTGTACTGACCATCCTCAAACTCGAACTCTGCGGGGCTTTCGGGAGCCCAGGTTGCGGGGAGGCTGGAACCGTCACCGGTCAGATAGAGGGGAGCGCCGTTCTGTGCGTAGGCGCCAAGAGCTACGAGCGCAGCTGCTGCGATTGCGTAAAATTTCTTCATAATGAATAATTTAGTTAAGTTATTGAGGTTAACAATTCTCTAATCTTTGCCCTTATGATACCTTACTGCCCTATCACCGGTCATGCCGGTATCTGTGCATAGTGGATACGCTTTGCGTAAGCCCTATTTGGGTGCAAAGGTAGGCATAATATTTCGATTTCCCAACTTTTTTTTCAATTTTTTCAAAAAAAATTTCGGGCACTCCGATTTTTCGCGGAGTGCCCGAATTTTCAGTTACTTCCGTCCCTCCTTTGAGGCCGAAGCCGAGGGGGACAGAGAGGTTGATAATTAATACTCTTAGTCGGCAGGCCACTCACCGGTCTTGGTCAGTGTCACGACGTAGGGCTTGGTCGAGAAGTTGACGGTCACGTCATACTTACCTCTCTCGACGCTCAGGTTGCCACCCTTGTTCCAGACGTTGTATACGTGCTGACCGGCTACATCCTGGAGAGCCTCACCACCGAAGTCATAATCCCAGGCACGGTTGCAGTTGATCTTGAATTCACCATCGAGTTTGGCATCATTGAGCGTCCATGTCTTGAGATCCTTGGCGGGAGTCAATTCGGGAGCTGTCTCAAGGTTCCAGCCGTTGTGGTTACCGATGAGGGTGAGGGTTGCGATGTGGTAGAAGCGATAGGTCTCCTGCACGAGGTTGACGTCGGCATAATAGAGGGCATTACCCTTGATGCCAAGGTCGATACGCTCGCTGTCAGCTGCGCTTGAAAGACCACCGCTGATAGTCAGGCCATCCTCGCTCACTACCTGCTCAACCTCAGGATTACCCTTGAACTGCACACCACTCTTATCAGCCTGAGTGTAGATTACGGTCGAACGGTTGATAACCGTCACACCATAGTAGTTGATATAGTCGTCGGTATAGAGAAGGAGCAGGTTAGCAGCCTGGCCGCCGGCGGCGGGGAAGGGATAGAGCACGTCGAAGGCGTAGCTTACAGTGTAGGAGTCATCCTCCATGTTGACGGTCACCAGTACGGAGCCGGCCACAGGCATCTTGATAGCGGAGTATCCGGTGCCGAGCTTACCCGACATACCACCCTCTGCAGGATTACCACCATACATGCCGTCGGTGCTATGGGCGGAGATGACAGACTGCGGAGCGATCATCCAGTAGAAGTCTGAACCCTCGGCGACATCGAGCTTGATGGCAAACTCAGGATTGTCATAACCGGAGATACCGGCACCGGAGGTGTTGTTCATGGCGATCACGCTGCCCATGTCGGGCTGACCCTGGGCGTTGCAGCGTACGAGGTAATAAGCGTCCTCGATGACCTTGGCGGCGTCGAGGGTGTGGATCTTCAGCATACCGTCGCCGAAGGTCTTGTCGATGCCACCGAGACGCAGGCGGGTAGTGCCGCGCACGGCATAAGCGAGGAAGCGGGCATTGACGTCATATGTGCCGGGCTTCTTGGTCAGGATCTCCTGTACGGCTCCGTTGAGCACGTCGGGATTAACAGTCACCTTGTCACCGTCGATAGTGGTGGTGACGGTAGTGGACTTACTGAACTGAGCGTCATTGGCCAGCTGCATGTCGATGACCAGATCGTAACCGGCGGGGAAGTTGGTGAGCGTAGTGATATCGGCCACGGTCACGAAAACGTTCTGCTGGTTTGCCTCGGCGAGTTCCAGAGTAGAGTTGACGGTGTTCATATCCAGGTCTGCGTCCTGGAAGTATGCATCGGGCTCGGGGTTGGTCTGACCGGGAGGATTGGGCAGGTCGAAGTTGTCACAAGCGCCCAGGATCAGAGTGAGAGCCAATGCGGATATGAATTTAAGCTTTTTCATAAGTTAAGTTGCAATCTTTTTGTCCGGATCCCGGGGTGTCGCTCGGGAGGCGACACCCTCAGGCTCCGGGGTAAAAATCATTTGAACTCGGGGTTGCGTCCTACGAACTCCACTTCGTGGTGACCCTCCTTGACGTACACCTTGAGACCCGGCACGTCGACAACTATGGTCACGGGCTGCTTCTCGGTGACGAAGACACCCCAGTTACCCAGACCCTGGGCCACGATGTCGCCACTATAGCCTGCGGCCCACTTATCGGTGATGGGGAGACAGAAGAAGTCAGCTTCGTTGGAACCGAGAGATGCCTCGGGTGTCCAACCGAGCAGCTGGGTGAAGAAACGGAACTGAGCGCACTGGTCCGGATTGCCCGGATCGGCAATGGCAGGATCAGTGGCATCTGCCTTGGGCACGAGGTTGAACTCTCCGACATAGAGCTTCTCACCGATCATATCCTCGGGCTCGAAGAGTGACCAGCTTGCCTGGTAGGTAGCCTCATTGGCCGAGCTGGGAGCGGTGAAGCCGTTGACCACACCGTCAAGGCTCTCGATGTCACCACAGATGTAGATCCATGCCGGTTTCTTCTCGGCGTAGTTGATCATCACCTTATTATAGGAGACAGTGTTGGAGCTGACGATGTAGCTACCCTCGATAGAGGGAATCTCACATACAGCCTTGAAGTAGCACTTGAACTGCTGATTGCCGTAACCCTTGGCGTTGAAGTCATCAAGATCCTCGACACCGAGCAGCTTGTTGATGGCCACACCCAGCTCGAAGGTCTTGATGGTCATGTCAGCCTTGGTCGGGGTGACATTCTCCAGCTTGATCCAGTCCTCGGCGGGAGCATTCTCGTCGAGCGACACCAGAGCGGAATAGTTGCAGATGGCCGAATAGCCATAGTCGGGCTGGGAGCAGAAGAGATTGAAGGTCTCGGGATCAGTCATTTCGGAAGCAGTGCGGAAAGCCTGATCCTGCAGGGCCGGGGTGTTGATTGTGAAGGTGGTGGGGTTATGATACTGCGGGTTATCCTCCTGCTTGCAGGATGCCAGACCGAGCACCAGAGCCACCATGGCCCATATGATAGATAACTTTTTCATTGTTGATTCGTGACAGAGTTGAGATTAATATCCGGTGGTCTGCTGGAAGCTGGAAGCTGTCATCACACGGTTAGGTATGGGATAGAGCTTCGAGTTCTCGGGGAGGTTGGTACCGCTCTGGGTGCCACCCTTCCACTCCCAGGTGTAGCCTGTGGTCCACTGGTTCCAGCGGATGAGGTCGGTGCGGCGCACGTTCTCTTGATAGAGCTCGCGGCAACGCTCGTCGCGCAGGTCCTGCATGGAGACGGAGGTCCAGTGGTGATCGGTGGAACCGGGGGCGTCGGCATATGCGCGCTCGCGGATATAGTTGACATACTGCAGGGCCTCGGCCTGTGAACCGCCGCCACCGTTGAGGATAGCCTCGGCTGCGGTCAGATAGATCTCGGCCAGACGGATGACTGCATAGTCGCCGGCGGCAGTACCGATGTTTGTCGGAGACTCCTCCTTGTTGATAGTGCCGTCATCATTGTAGGCCCAGTTGGAGTATTTGGGAGTCAGGTAGCCGTTCTTGCCCCAGTCATCACCGATGAGAGAGATATTCTCGACGCTGAAACCATGCTTCGAGGTCTGCCAGAGGCTGACGCGACGGTCGGAGCTTACAGACATATTCACGTCATCCCACTCGAACTTGCGGACAAACGACTTGCGGGCCACCATACACTTCCAGCCGTAGCCGGCATTGTACCAGTCCTGAGCCACATAGCCGGTCTGGGTCGGGTCGAAGGAGTAAGGCACGTTGTTGACAACCTCGTTGACATACTTCTTCCAAGCCTCCTTACCCTCGGTCTCGTCATATGCCTTCTTGGCATCGGCGAAATCGGTTGCATCGGCATAGTACTTGTAGACGATCTGACCGTTGTCGGTATCGGCATATGTGCCGTCGAGGGAGGCGGTCTGTGTCGGGCAGTACATGGTCACCTGCACACCGTTGGTGCCGATCCAGCCTGCCTGGAGGAAGGCGGAACCGGAGAAGGAGGTCAGGTTAACCTCGTTGCCGACGATGGTCCAGATGATCTCGTTGACCTCACTGCCACCGTTACCGAGCACGTAGTTGTCGTTATTGGCACCGAAGAGAGCGTTGTAGCTGCGGGCAAGACCGTTGCCGTAGTAACCGCCGTGACCGAGACGCTCGATGACGGCCTTACAGTGAGTGTAGCACTTGTCATAGGCGGGGGTACCGGTCCATGTGCCTGCATTCAGATAGATCTTGGCCAGGATAGACTCAGCGGCATCCAGACCCACGAAACCGTAGACGGGTTTCAGGTCGTTAGCCTGCTTGTAGCCTGCCACAGTCTCCTCCAGCAGAGTAGTCACACGGTTGTAGACCTCCTGGCGGGAGAGCTGACCGGGGACTGCACCGACGGGAGTGGTGTAGTCGGCATAGGGGATCTTGTCGTAGAACGACAGCATGTAGTAGTAACAAGCCCCCCAGAGCGTCATGGCCTGACGCTTGAAATTGGCAGCCTTGGCTTCAGGTACATTCTTGAAAACACCGTTATCTACATCCTGGATGAACTGGTTGCAGAGGGTGATATTGATCATCAGGCGGGAGTAGAAACCGTAGAGGGCACCCTGGTTGGCGTTGAAAAGGCCGTAGTTCATAGTGCCGTAGTCGGCGGGGTCCCAGAGCCAGCAAGCCTCATCGGTAGGAATCTCCTCGGCTATGAACATAGCGCGCTGGAAAGCAGCCATACCTCCGTCGAAGCCCGATACGGGGGAGTTGCCGTTGGCACCGTAGGTCGAGAAGTTGAGATAGATGTCAGCGAAGACGCGATCGATGTCATTCGACACGTCGGTAATGCTGCTCGGGTCAGTGGGCTGGAGATCGAGGTCACCCACGCAGGAGGTCATGCCACCGCAGAGAGTGGCGGCCACTCCGAGTCCCAGGAATATATTTTTGAAAGTCTTCATTTTGAAATTCTATTCTATGAGATTGCGTACAGATCAGAAAGTAGCCACGATACCGAGCGTCGTAGTGATGGGACGCGGATAGGGATCGCTCTGCACACCGCCGAACTCCTCGGGATCGATACCGCTGAAGGTAGTGATGACGAAGGGATTCTGCACGGCAGCGAAGAGGCGAAGCTTCAGCTTGCTGTCAAGCAGCTCGGGGAAGGTGTAGCCCAGTGTGATGTTGTCGCAGCGTACGAAGCTTGCGTTCTCCACGAAGTAGCTCGACAGGGGGAGCAGCGATGCGCTGGAGGCCTCCTTGAAGAGGAACTGGTCAGCCAGCAGGTTGCCGAGCTGGTACTGAGCCGCGGAGACGTTGTAGATACGCGAGTTGGAGTACTTCAGGTTGTTGTAGACGTAGTTGCCGAAGTTGGCACGCAGAGAGATGCCGAGGTCCCAGTTCTTCCAGGTGAAGTTGTTGTTCCAGGTCAGGGTCACCTTCGGATCCTTGGAGTGATACATGATCAGGTCGTTGTCGTCGATCACACCGTCGGCGTTCTGGTCAACATACTGATTCTCGATGGGATCACCGTTATGGTCATAAACCTGCTCGTATACCATGAAGGTGAACGCGGGCTCACCCACGATGTGCCAGCCGAGGTTACCGCCGGTGCCCGAGGGGAGACCGATAGCGGAGATGCGGGAGTCGGCACCCTCACCCTGCAGCTTGGTGATCTTGTTCTTGTTCCAGGCTACGTTGACGCTGGTGTTCCAGATGAAGTCATCGGTGATGACGGGCTTAGCGCCTACAGTCACCTCGACACCGAGGTTCTCCATCGAGCCGATGTTACGCCACTGGTAGTTGGTGGTGTTGGTAGCGGCGGTGGGGACGTAGGAGAGCAGGTCGGTAGTCTTGCGCAGATACCAGTCGGCTGCCAGAGTCACACGGTTGTTGATGAAGCCCATGTCGATACCGACGTTCCATGTTGTGGTGGTCTCCCACTTCAGGTCAGCATTGTAAGACTGCGGGAAGAGGGGGTTGATCCACTTGCCGGAACCGTTGGGGTCGAGATACTGGAAGCCCAGCTGATAAGAGTCGGTGTAGATAGGCAGGTAGGGGAAGTACATGCCGGAGAGATCCTGCTGACCGGTCTCACCCCAGCCGAGACGAAGCTTGAAGTCGTTAAGCCATCCCTGGGTGCGCTCCATGAAGCTCATGTTGTTGATCTTCCAGCCGAGAGCGAGGGCGGGGAAGAGACCCCAGCGGTTGTTCTTGGAGAAGCGGGAAGAACCGTCGTCACGCAGAGTGAAGGTGAGCAGATAGGTGTCGTCGAAGATATAATTGATACGACCGAAGAATGATACCAGCTGGTTGATGTTGCCCCAGCGGCTCATGGGTGCGTTCTCATAGGAGTGACCGATATGGTCAGCTGTTGCGGGATTCTCTACGATAGAGAAGATACCACCGGCATATCCCAAGTTATAACCGAGAGTATTGATCAGAGTCTCGGAGCGACCATGGTAGTCGAAGCGCTGCCAGTCGTAACCGACAGTGGCGTCAAGGCTGGACTTGGCTGCCTCGAAGTCCTTCTTATAGTTGATGAAGAAGGAGAGGTTGGTGTTGCGCTGCAGCTCATACCAGTTGGAGCGTGTGCCTGCGCCATCCTTGTAGTTACCGCGCCATGCCATGATGGAGTTGGGATCCACGTCGGTGTGGGAGGTATTCTTCGATACCTGGTAACCGAGGTTAAGGTTGAAGTGCAGCTCGGGGAGCCAATGCAGGGCGTAGTCGATCATCAGGTTACCGGTAGAGTTGTAGGTGGTACCGATGGTCTTCTGGTTGAGCAGAAGCTGCACGGGGTTCTCGGAAGCGTTCTCCTCAGGACGACCTGTGGTCTGGAAGATATTGAAGAAACCGTTATATGCCGCGGGCATATCTGCGGTAGCCATAGGATAGTTGCTGTATACGGGGTATACGGGAGCCATACCTACTGCGCCACCCATCACGCCGGCAGCGTTGCCGGTGCGGACGTAAGAGCCCTGGGCGTTGGCGTTGATCGAGAGGTGATCGTCAAGGAACTTCGGGCTGAGGTTGAAGCCTACTGTGGTACGCTCCATCGAAGAGGTCTTGATGATACCCTGATTGTTGGTGTAAGAAGCGTTGACACGATAGGGGAGCCAGCCTGCGGAGCCGCCGACACTCAGAGAGTAGTCGTGGGAGAAGGCAGTGCGGAGCACCTCTTTCTGCCAGTTGGTGTCATAGAGGTTGAAAGCGGAACCCTGCTGAGTCTCCAGAGTGGGGTCAACGGGGTTGGCATAGAGGAACTGCTTGGCACGGTCATTACCATACTGCTCGATGAGCTTCACGTAGTCCTGCGTACCCATCATCTTGAGGGTCTTGCGGGCGGTGTTGACGTGGAAGTTGGCAGCGAAGTTGACCTGCGGACGGCCACTTTTACCCTTCTTGGTGGTGATGATGATGACACCGTTGGATGCACGCGAACCGTAGATGGCGGTTGCGGAGGCGTCTTTCAGGATGGTCATCGACTCGATGTTCTGGGGGTTGAGCATGGTCAGGGCGTTGGTACCGCCTGCGTTGCTCTGGTTCGACTGGGGCACACCGTCGATGACGATGAGCGGGTCGTTGGAGGCTGACAGCGAAGAGCCGCCGCGGATTCGGATGTTGGCGTTGCCGGAGGGGTCACCACCGGAGGTAGTCACAACTACACCGGGGCTTGCGCCGACGAGCAGATCCTGTGCCGAAGTCGAGATACCGGCGTCGATGTCGTCCGGTGTCACGACTGCTACCGAACCGGTAGCATCAGACTTCTTGACCGTACCGTAACCGATGACCACGGTCTCGGCAAGCATCTGGGCGTTTTCCTTCATCACGATGTTGATCTCGTGATGATTGTTGACGGCCACCTCCATGGGATCATAGCCTACATAGCTCACTACGAGAGTGGCATTCGGGCGCACGTTGATCTCGAAGTTGCCATCGATGTCGGCTGCGGTGCCGTTGGAGGTGCCTTTCTCCATAATGGTGGCACCGATTAGGGCGTCGCCCAACTCATCGACCACGTTACCGTGGACGAGAATCGTCTGCGCCAGACCCGGCAGGGCCACAGCCAGAAGCATGACTAATGTGAGCCATGCCTTTCGATTCAGCTGAAAACAAAAGTTCTTCATGCAAGAATAGAAATTTAGTTTTACATGGGGTTAATATATAGTTCTTTCTCTATCTCTTTCTCTACTGTAAGTAAGTCGGTTAACACGGAGCATCGCCCCGACGACCGCTGACGTATGACTCGACACGGTGCGACCGGAGACGATAAAATGTTACAAACTTCCCGCAAATGTAACATTTTTTATCATCACTTAGAGTGAATTTAGATTTATTAACATACAAAAGCACTCATTTTAACATTTCTCCATCACCCCTTTCCAGACCTCATGCACGCTTCTCTCCCCCGCCGCGCCAGGCCTCTCCCACCTTGCGACGAATCGAGAGGATATTGCCACCGATGCTCAGCAGGGTCAGCACGAGAGCTGCCCCCATTCCCCACCACACTCCGGTGTCGGCTCCGCCGAGCGAGGAGAGAGCCGTCACGTAGGCACCGCGCAGACCCCATAGAGCCGCGCAGGTCACGACGCAGGCCACCACACACCCGAGCGTCACCATACATATATAGGGACGGGCCGCCCCACGCAGCGGGTAGCCGAGTGTCAGCAACAGGTGTATGCGGGCGCGATTGCGCTCCATGATGAGTGAGACTGACAGCAGCAGGAGGAAGAAGGAGAGCACCGTCACCAGCAGGCCGACGCCTCCGACGATTCCGGCAGCTATGCGGAGCAGGAATGTGGCCGAGGCATTGTCGTCGGCTCCGGCGCGCTCCAGCCCGTGAGCTTGCAGATACTCGGCGATGGCAGTATCACCGGGGCGGCTGACATCTATGATCAGACGCGACGGGGCCGAGGTCTCACCGTGACCAATCATAGCGTTGGAGGCCTCCATGAAGGATTGAGGCACGAGGATGGTATTGAGGCGGGTGCTGTATCCGACGACGCGTCCTGTCAGATCCATGGTGCGGGTTCCTTCACCAAGGCGCAGGACCAAGGGGATACCGCTTATAGCGCCCTCGGTCAGCTGTGGAAGACCGGCCGAGGCGGCGAATCCGAAGTTATACAGAGCCAGGTAGTCGCGTGGTATGATGATAGGTATCTCCTTGTCGCCGGGATGCCAGCTCCATGCTGAGGAGGGAGCATCGACATATCTGTCGGGGATAGACTCGAAGAATAGGGCCGTGCGCATCCCGCGCGCTCCCGTCTCCACACTGCCGTCTACCGGATAGGCGGCTGCCGTGAAGCGCCCGACGGAGCGCACCCAAGGCTGTGATTCAAGGTCTGCGATCTCTGTCTCCGAGAAACGGCGGTCATCACCGGGGCCGATAGAGGCGATGCGCTTGTTGACCACTACATAGTCAGAGCTCACAAACGATCCCTCATCCTGCGCCAATGGGCGCACGTCGCGGTAGATCTGGATAGCCGCGCAGACCATCAGCAGACCGATGAAGTTGGAGAGCACGAATCCGGCGATGCGTCCGCCGGAGATGCCCCGGCTCAGCAGGCGTCTCCCTATCGTGGTGTCGATATGTGTCATAGTTTTATGTGTGTCAGGTCGGGGAGAAGGAGGGGATTGCCGACGGAGGTCGTAATGATGCCGGCTCCGCGACGGCGTGCCTCCTCGGCGACGATAGCGGCAGCCTCGCGATTGTTGTGCTCGTCAAGATGGCTGACCGGCTCGTCGAGGATGATGAAGTCAAAGGGTTGACACAGCGACCGTATGAGGGCCACGCGCTGCTGCTGACCGATGGAGAGGCGCCCGACGGGCCAGTCGCGACGCCCCTCGATGCCGAGACGGCGCAGCCACCCGTCGACTGTATCGACCGACACCCCGTCGGCGAGACCGTTTTTCAGCAGGATATTGTCGATAGCGGTCAGGTCGGGGAAAAGTCCCAACTCTTGTGGCAGCCACGCCAGATTCTCGCGGCGCAGGCGCTGCCACTCCTCCACGGCGAAGGTGCGTATATCGCGGCCGTCGAAGGTCACGGTCCCATCGTAGTCATCTCGCAGGCCGTAGAGGAAGGAGGCGAAGG
>CAMWHX010000015.1 GCA_947174155.1 uncultured Porphyromonadaceae bacterium | reverse complement strand
CTTTTTGGTTAGTCTCTGCCCACGAGAAGACCCGGCCCGCATGAGTTATCGAAATCTCATGCGGGCCGGGGTCTTGATTCGTATTATCAGTCGATGACTACGGGCGCTCCGGGCAGTCCTGTCCAGGGCAGATCCTTGTGCTTACGCTCAAACTCACTACAGATGGCCGCGGCTTCCTTGATATGGGTTCCCGCGGGGATGACTACCCACAGGCGGTCGTCGGAATCGCGCCCGAGAAAGGCGTCATAGCCCTCGCTACGGAGGCGCTCGGCGAGAGCCTTGGCGTTAGCACCCATGCGGTACACTCCGACTCCCACCATATAGCGGGGACGTGAGGAGGGTGCCCACTCCCCTTCGGGTCTAACCCTACGGGTCTCGACGTAGACCTCCGCTCCGTCAATTTCGCGCTTCTGAGGTCCGTCCAGGGTGAGTATCTGATGTCCTTCCGCCATAGCCTGGCGGTCTGCATCGGCACTCTCGCGCTTGGCGAGCGCCGCGTCATAGGCCGCCTTATAGTTGTTTTCGGTCGGCTTGCATCCTGTCAGACTCACGATGATCAGCACCACCGGTGCCAATCTGCCGAGAACGCTGCCTGCGCGTCGGCTGATATGTACTTTCTTCTCAGACATTTAGCCTGTATCTTCCTAAGTAGCCTTCAAAAATGCTACTTATCAGTCTACCTGGATAATCAAGTAGGGAGTCAGGCTCCAGAATGCGGTGGGGTTAGTGATCTTCAAGGTGATCAGACCGTCAGCGCCCTTAACCTCCTCGTAAGAACCGGCAGGCATATTGCTCCATACCTTAACCTTCTTACCGTTGGTCGGGATAGCTTTGAGGTTACGCTTGTCACCCACGGTGAAGTAGTTGGTATTGAAGTCACCCTGAAGCACCTTCGTGGCACCGAGGAACTTCTTCTCAAGCAAGCCGTTCTTCTTCAGCTCCTTATTGGTGCCGATAGCGTAGTAGACACGGTTGGCCTCATTCTCGGCCTCGATGGCAGCCTGCTGGGCAACCTCCTTGGCCTCGGTCTCGCTCTTGAGAGCCTCCTGACCCTGCGACACCTGATTGTTGAGGTCGGCGATCTGGGCATTGGCGTTGTCAACCTGCTCCTGGAGGGAAGCGATCTTCTCATCCTGCTGTGCGATGGTGCTCTTCAGCTTCTCGATAGTCTTGACAAGGACGGTATTCTGATTGTTGCTCTCCTTGAGCTTGGCCTCCATATTGGCAAGCAGGGCGCGGTTAGCCTCCAGACGTGCCTTCAAAGAGGCGAGGTTCTGACGGATCTCCTCACGGCGGTCTACGTTCTCACCACCCTTGAGGTTGTAGAGAAGACCCTCCTGCTGATTGATGGAGTCAAGTCCGGTATAGATGTCGCCCATAAGGAGCATCAGTGAGTCATTGAAGTCGGTAGCTTCCTCATACTGCTGGCTGATGTCGATCAGAGAGTCGCGTGTAGCGTTACGGGAATTGCCGCCGCAGGATGCGAGCATCAGTGCGACGAGGCCAAGGGCGAAAAATGATTTCTTCATAGTAAGTGTGGTAGTTTGTACTTAAATAAATGCACTTTTGCATCATGAATTATTCACAACGGCAGACACCTTCAATCATCGTCAGAATAGTCATCGTCTTCACGGCGTGAATCATCTGGCTTTTCCTTGCGCGGTTTGCCGGACGTGATGATAACAATCTCCCCCTTGGCATTGTTCACGTCGAAATATTCAGCCAACTCGCCCAAGGTCCCCTGATGGATGGTCTCATGTAGTTTCGAGATCTCGCGGCATACCGCACACTCCCGGTCACCTCCGAAGACCTCAGCCATCTGCCGCAGTGTGCGGGCGAGGCGCTTGGGTGATTCATAAATGACGGTAGTGCGGGGATCATCGGCAAGCAGCGCAAGTCGGGTTGCCCTACCCTTCTTCGGAGGGAGGAACCCTTCAAACACAAATCGGTCACATGGAAGTCCCGATGCCACGAGAGCGGGCACAAAGGCTGTCGCGCCGGGGAGACATTCGACAGTGATCCCCTCGCGACGACACTCGCGGCTGATCATGAATCCGGGATCGGAGATTCCGGGAGTCCCGGCATCAGAGACAAGCGCAATTGTCTCTCCCCCACGGATGCGGTCTACGATCTCGGCAGTTGTCTGATGCTCATTATACTTGTGATGACTCCGCATGGGGGTGTGTATGTCGAAGTGTTTGAGAAGCACACCGGTAGTGCGCGTATCCTCGGCGAGTATAAGATCTGCCTCCTTGAGCACGCGGATTCCGCGTGCTGTCATATCTTCAAGATTACCTATCGGAGTAGGCACTATATACAGTTTTCCAGACACTCTTTTTTAGTGATTAGTGATGAGTGATTAGTGATGAGTGATTAGTGATTAGTGAGGAGGGTGCTGCATCACTAATCACTAATCACTGAAACAAATTCTGCGGCTGCATCGTCGGCCTCAATATCCCACTTCAACTCGGTCACGATATAGTCACGGGCATCCTCAGGATTCGCGAAGGAGTTCAACTTCTCCACGGTGGCATCGAAGCGCTTGGTGTCTCCACCGAAAAGCTCACGGCTGAAACGAAACCGGTCATTGAGACTGAAACGGGATCTCAGGGGAGCAGTCCCCGTTCCCGTCGGCTTCTCTATGGGTGCTACCGGTCTTTCAATCGCATCCTCCTCCTCTTCGAAGACAGTAGCCTCAGCTATGGCCTTCTCTACGGTAGTTACGGGGGCATCCTCCGCGTCGGCACCTGTTCCAGCCGGTTTGTCTGCGGGTGTCACCGGCGCTTCAGCCACATCCGATGCCTCCCGGGCCTCTGCCATCATCTCCTCCTCTTCGAGCATCGGAGCGGCATCGGGTTGCGATTCAGGCAGGGGGAGATCATACTCCGGTTCTTCGGCGAGGTTTCTCTCCCCTCCGGCAGCGATTATCTCTGCGATCCGCTGACCCTTCAAGCGAATCATATCATCCAGTCGTGCCGGGCAATCCTCCCGGGTGATAGCCAAGTGAAGAAGTCCTTCCAGTTCATAGACCCTGTCTAACAGAGCCTCCTTATCATGTTTATCCACCTTTATAATTTTGAATTTTGAATGTTGAATTTTGAATTAGTTTTTCGGGCTTCTCGGAATTGACCCCGATTAATCGGGATTAATCCAGGTTCTCCCGATTAATCTCGATAAATCGGGACAAGACCCGTTAATCCCGATTCTCTCAATTAATCAAGATTAATCTCAATCAGATGCCTTAAAAGTTTCGAGCAGCATTCTTTCGATTGCCTTTCGTGCTGCCGGGCGTCCGGCAGGGAGAGCGTTCAGTATGATCACGATGGCATGGGTGGGGGCAAACTCCTCGTCGAGTTTATAGCCGGCATAACACTGGATGCCGTTCATACTGCCGGTTTTCATCGCCACGTAGCTGTCGAGAGGTGTCTCGGCAAGGAGGGATTTGAGTGTTCCCTCCTGCCCGGCCAAGGGCATAAAGGAGGCATACTCCACATTGTCCTTCATCTTGCGAAGCACATACTCCATGAAACGGGCAGTAACTCGGTTTGCACGCGAAAGTCCGGACCCGTCGACTATCATTACCCCCTCCATTGGCGCTCCTGACTTGCTCCACATCTCCATCTCTGTCCCCGCTCCGGAGGCTGTCGAGCCGTCGCCGTCTCGGAGAGCAGAATATGTGCGCAACATACTCTCGGCGAAGAGATTATCACTGCGCATCATGCAGGAGCGCATGATATCTTCTATCGGAGCTGACTCATGGCGTAAGAGACTATGGCGCTTGGTATCGGGCATTTTGAGATTCTGAACCGTTATCCCTTCCCCTTGCAGTCGAGCGGCAAGTTCGCGGCGAAACACCCCCTCGGGATCTGTGACTGCCTTCTTACCGGAAGCGTTGGAACGCCAGTTGAAGGCGTGACTTCCGGTGCCGTAGGAATGAGGGAGATCTCCGGAGGCCCAGGTCGGAGGACAAGCCGGCCCTGCAAAGGCGTCAGAGTCGATGATCACCCTCCCCACGATACTGCGTATACCGTTCTGACGAAGCGCGCTCACCGTCTCCGACACGAATTCCGCCGAGGGGGGCTCACAGGGTGAGTTAAGCGTCGGGTCGCAAGCTCCGGTGATTACGAGGTTGCCTTCGAGCACACCATCCTTGATACGTCCGTCGTGACTCACCTCTGTGACGTAGCGCCACTCGGGACCTGTCTCCCGGAGTAGTGTGGATATGGTCACACTCTTCATGATGGAGGCGGGCACGAGGGGTGTATCGGCATTGTACTCACCCATTATCGTGCCGTCGCGCAGGTCAGTGATAAGCACCGCCGCGCGGGGTGAGTCGATAGCCCGGGAGACGATGAAGGCGTGCACCGCGGAATCGGTGCGCTGACGCATCGCCTCCTGCTCGGGGGTGAGGGTCCTGGCCGCTACACCGGGTGTCACCGTCATGAGCCACAGCAGGATAAGGGTTAACCCCTTAATCGAGCGGGTCATGCCGGATCTCGTCGACAGCTCCGGAGACACCCCCGGAAGGGTCATTATCGTTGTGGTGTTCTTTTTCATATCTTATCGAACGATTGACGATATACATATCATAGTAGGAGAGGAGCAAAGTGGTCAGAGGAAGAGCCACTATAAGCCCCATGAATCCCAACAGACTCCCCCAAATCGAGAGGGAGAGGAGGATTATCGCGGGGTTAAGCCCCATAGCCTTTCCCATGATGCGAGGGGTCAGATACAGGTCCTGGATACACTGCACCACGATATATACGGCCATGGCCTCCCAGAAGAGAACCCAGAAATCGGCACCGTTGGCCGCTACCCCGACAAGACAGAGTATTGCCGTCAAGGGAAGGGAGATGAGTTGCAGGTAAGGCACCATGTTGAGCATCCCGATGAAGAGTCCGAGTATAACCCCCATCGGGAGATTTATGATGACGAAACCGATTGAGAAGAGAATACCTACTATAGAAGCTATAACAAACTGGCCACGAAAATACCTGTTCATGGCGTTTTTCAGGTCTCCGAGGATATGGAAGACGGGGCGCCGCTGCCCGATGGGGACCAGCTGCTTGAAAGAGAGCATCAGGCGTTCGTAGTCGAGCATGATGAAGATGACGTAGAGCACCACTATCAGCCAGCTGACGGCCCCGGCTATGAGGGAGATACTGGAGCTGAGGAAGGACCACGATCGGCGCACACTGCTTTTGAGAAGTTCGATCCACTCCTCGCGCGAGAGCAATCGCTGGAGATAATCGAAGTCTACGTTGTCGCGGATAAACTGATGTATCTGCTCCGAGATATAGGGTATCTGAATCTGAGTGGTGGCATACTTGGTGAGCACATCGGCCATCTGGGTGCACTCAGAGACGAGATACGGGATGACGGCGAAGCAAAAGGCTGCTATAGCCGCGAGGGCTTCGAGCAAGGTGAGCACCACGGGGACAAACCGGGTCTTCAACCGGGTCCATCGCATATTCCACTCCACGATCGGCTCCAGCATATAGGCTATGAGACACGCCACGAGGAAGGGCAAGAGCACCCCTTTGAGTACGTTGAGGAGCACGAGGATGATCACAATCGTGCAGACCGAGAAGAGTATACGCACTACCCGGTCGAAGGTGTATGGTTTTCTGTATGAGTCGGGCATCTTTATAAGCTATGCTTAGAATCTTACTTCATCTTGACAAATTGCTTAGGATCTCCTACCACCCACAGCACGTCACCGGCTTCGAGCACGGTGTCACCCTTGGGCTGGATCCACTCATCCTCTCCTCGCTGCACCTTGACGATCATCGTGAAGTAGTCTCCACGGATGTCGGTCTCTGAGAGGGGGCGCCCGATGATGGGACTCTTCGGAGTGAGACGTATGCTTTTAAGCTCGACCTCCGGCTGCACGCCGGCGTGGGCCATAGCAGTCTCGCGGGCCATCTCCAGATCGTCGTTGAGCTGCTTGATCTGATCGTCGGTGCCTATCACACCCAAGACATCACCGGGGAAGACGCGTGTATCTCCTGAGGGGAGGGGGATAGTAGTCTCTCCGCGACGGATGGCCGACACACTGAGACCGTAATGCGCGCGCAGTCCGCTGTTGACAAGGCGATCTCCGACAAATCGACAACTTGGGCCGACCTGCACCCATGCCTGATGGAGGTCATCGACCACGTTCTGCCCTACCCCGTAACGCACGTTGTCGCGGTTGTTGAGATTGGCCATAAACTTATTCTCCATCGTCTTGTAGCGGCTGTAAAGATGTCGGGAGGCGTAGAAGATGATCAGCAGGAAGGAGGCGACACCTACAATCCAGCCTATCAATCCGCCATAGGCCAGAGCCACGGGGTAGACTACGAACAGAAGGGTGAGTATATAACGTATCACGCGCATCGCCACGAGGGGCACATCGTAGAAACTGGCCGTGGCGTGCAGGCGCATCCTCTCGTCGGGCTTCGAGGCGCTGAAAGAGAGGGCCACAAGGAAGGGTGACATAGCCAGAAGTGTGATGACGGTAGCTATGAGTCGTCCCCAGTCGGCAAAGAGGCGTTCGAGGAGGGGATACAATATCGCTCGTGAAATCAGGATAATAGCTATCAGCACTACAGAGTAGACTACGATTCTCCACAGATAACGGGATAGGATGTCATGCCAGAGCTGACGTGTCTCCCCGGCATCGGTAGCCTGCTTGGAATAGCGCTCGATAAGGAACTGCATACCCTTGGGCAAGCGGGCTGCCACCCACTCGTAGGCGGGCTGAGACAGCTTGATGAAGTAGGGTGTGGTGAAGATCGTGATTACCGAAACTGCGACGATGATGGGATAGAGTGATCCCTCCAGCACCCCGAGGCTCATACCGAGAGAGGCGATGATGAAGGAGAACTCACCTATCTGGGTCAGGGAGAAGCCACTCTCCATAGCGACTTTCAGGGTCTGTCCCGTCAGAAGCATACCCAACGTGCCGAAGATAATCATGCCCACGATGACTACGACGGCCAGCAGGAGAATCTCGCTCCAATAGGTCACGAGCACTCCGGGGTCCACCATCATGCCGACAGAGATGAAGAAAACGGCTCCGAAAAGATCTTTGATCGGGAGGACCACATGCTCGATCCGCTCGGCAAATACCGTTCCGGCGAGTATGGAACCCATAACGAAGGCTCCCAATTCCAAAGAGAAACCGCACAGCACAGAGAAGATGGCCATGGTGAAGCAGAGAGCCATCGAGACCACGAGCAGTGTCTCCTGGTTGAGGAAGCGACGCGCGCGGTCGAAGAAAGGGGGCAATACATATACCCCCACCAGAAACCAGATGACCAGGAAGAATCCCAATTTACCCAAGGAGAAGAGTAACTCGCTGCCGCTGACGTTACCCATGGCAATCGAAGAGAGAAGCACGAGCATCAGGACAGCGAAGAGGTCTTCGATGATGAGCACTGCGAGCACCAGGGAAGCGAATTTCTTCTGTTTCAATCCGAGATCGTCGAAGTTTTTGAGGATAATCGTAGTCGAAGACATCGATATCATTCCTCCCAGAAAGATACAGTTGATCGTGTCGAGATGCAGCAGACATCCGACCCCGAAGCCCGCAAGTGTCATACCGGTAATGATGACAAGAGCGGTGATGATAGCCGAGGATCCTGAGTTGACGAGCTTTTTGAAGCTGAACTCCAGACCAAGGGTAAACATGAGCACGACGATACCGAGATCTGCCCAGAACTCAATATTTTCGAGATTGGAGATCGAGGGGAGATAAGTAAACTTCGGGCTGGCGAGGAAGCCGGCGAGTATATAGCCCAGCACCACGGGCTGCTTCAGTCGCTTGAAGATGATCGTGGCTATGGCACCTAACAGCAGGATCCAAGCCAGGTCCATGATAAGACCGTTGGTGTGGTCCTCCTCGGAATGGGAGGCTGTGGGGACTGCATCCGGATTGACTTCAGTGAAGACGGCCGTCTCCACCTGCTGCGCCACATTCTCCGTGACGGCATCAGGGGCAATCATAGCCGGAAGTCCGGCAAGACAGGCGGTGTGGGGGGTCATTTTCATATATCTACTTGACTTGAGAGGTTGATGGAGCGGGTTGGAGCGATATCGCGCAGTTGGGCGAGGACAGGGAGGAGATCAGAGCGGGTATGCACGAGTACGACGAGATTCAGCTCGGTCGTGTCGCGCTCGTAGTTCTGCTCGATATAGTACATCGAAAGATGGACGTCATTGGCTTTCAAAACCTTCTTAAAAGGCTCAATATTATCGATGATACCCTTTATCTTCAAATTTATGACCTTATTCTCTTGACCGACTCGGCGGGTGTGCTCATAGCGATCGAATCCAACCAAGACTATGAGTATAAGGATAGTAGCTCCCACGGCGCTGAAATACATCCCGACGCCCACGGCCATTCCGATTATGGCGGTGATCCAGATACCGGCAGCCGTGGTCAATCCCCTGACGGCCCCCTTCTGCTGAATCATAGCGCCGCCGCCCAAGAAACCGATACCGGTGATTACCTGAGCGGCAATACGTCCGGGGTCGCCATTTTTCAGACCGAGATAGACTTGAGGCACATAGATGGAGAGGAGCATGGCCAGACAGGCACCCAACGAGATGAGCGCAAAGGTACGGATACCGGCGATCTGTCCCTTATGCTTTCGCTCGGCGCCGACGACAGCTCCCAATACCAGGCTAACCATGAGTCTGAATATGGCATTAGAGGGTGTGACATCAAGTGAGGTCAGCTCCTCATATACCCCATATCCCCAATGATACAATATCTCAATCATAAGCACTAAATCACTGATCACTAATCACTGATCACTAATCACTAAAACGGCAGTCCCGTGCCGATATATCCGATTGTCACCTCATCCGAGAAGTCGGAGATCTGCGGCGCCGATCGCCCGTCATACAGCCGGGCACCGAGCGAGTCTCCCGGATTGTCGAGCGAGGGTTGAAACCACAGACCCTCCCAGGTCCAGTACCAGGCACCACTCCCCTCGACCTCCTCCCAGCGGGCACTGATCCCGGGGAGAGAGAGTACACTCTTAAAGGGTGTGGAGAGTGTGATGACTCCCCCCTGAGGATTCTCAACGCCACATTGGTCATCGTTGAGCAGAATCACATCCACAAGGTTATTGCCGAAGTCGAGGATGCTGAAAGGATACATCGTAATACCACGATCAGTGGAGCGGGCGAACGTCAAGGTTCTGCAATCCTCACCCTCCTGTACGAGTATGGAATCATACAGTCCCGGCACAGAGTCTGGGAGAGAGGTCAACGACTCTCCTACCCTGACAGATCCGAGCCCTTGTGAGGTAAGCATAACCCTCACACCCTCCTGCGACTCATCACCGGCCCCGAGATCAAGCTCCTCTCCCCGGGAGGAGGAGTCTGTGACTGAGTCGTGCGTACCCCGGGAGCCGCACGCCGGGAGCAGCAGCACTGCCAGCGCCACTGCGAAAGTCTTAAAGATCATCTTGCGTTTCATGTTGAATATCATTTCGTTTTGATAATATCCTGATAATGTTGAATTTTGAATGTTGAATTTTGAATTATCGGGCTTCTCTCGATTAATCTCGATTCTCCCGATTAATCGGGATTAATCCCGAATCTGAATTATGAATTATGAATTATGAATTAAAGAATGGCGTGCGGATTATTGGAAACCGGGGCGTCATCCTGATCCGGATATATGACTACTATATTGGAACGTGCGAAATGTCGGCTCAGGAATCCGGGCATGTCAACCCACTCCGTGCAGCTCGACACAGTGCCGCGACGGGCACTCACTATTATAAGGAGGTCCTCATCTCCGATCTCACCCGAGAGAACAATGAAATCATCCCATGACCCCATGGTGCTGTAATGTCGTCTTACCGCATACTCTCCCTCGCGTATCGCCTCCTCGATAAATCCGCAGGTTGATGCGTATGCCATAAAGAGGATACGGCAACCAAGCTGAGAGGCAAGGTTGCAGACACGCGCCACCCAGGCGGTGAAACCGGTCTCATACTCGGCGTTGGCCGGCACGACCACTACGAGTCTGGCTACCGTGTCCACCGGTATGAAACAGCGCGAAATGATGATCATGCGGCGCGTGGAGGTCAGCAACCCCTCGATCAGATTTCCATAGAAGGAGTCGACGATATTGGACTTGCGGTGCAGACCTATTATTAGGTCTGAACTTCGGTGTTCGTGAGCTACGTTGACCATTCCTGTGGTGATATTTATATCATATCTCTCCACCTCCTCGAAGGGTATATCCATCGCGACAGCCTCGGAGGCGGCTGCAGCCATAGCTTCACGCCCGTCTCTCACCACGCGGCGGTCATCGGATGTGCGCACGAAGAGTCCGGTGATCTTCTCGCGATTGTCGGGATGACGCATGAAGACAGCCATACTCATCAGGCCGCGGGCAGTCACCGGATTGGCCACGGCCACGAGTTGACGCGCGAATCCGGGTCCTCCCTGGTGCCCTCCGTCGCGCTCGAAGGAGGCTGCCGTCTCGGCAATGCGCATCTTGATGGCTGTCCTTTCGGTAATCACCGATGCGACGATGCAGCAGACCAGTATCATCATGACCGCACCGTTCATCAGGTCTTCGCTCAGCAGGCCGTACTGGAAACCTATCATGGTGGCTGCGATGGTGGCTGCAGCTTTGCCTCCGGTCAGTCCGAACATCAGTCGGCGGTCGGCTCCGGAGAGTCCGAAGAGTCGCTGTGTGCCGAATGCGGCAAGCCACTTCGAGCCTAAGGCCACGACGACCATATTGAGGGCCGCCCATCCTACTCCCCAGCCGTTGAAGATGACATGGACGTTGAGCAGCATCCCGACTCCAATAAGGAAGTAAGGTATGAAGATGGCGTTACCGGCAAACTCGATGCGGCGCATGAGGGCTGAGCGCACAGGAATCAGGCGGTTGAGCACCAGTCCGGCGTAGAAGGCTCCAAGAATACTCTCCAACCCTATCGCCTGGGCGAGCAGGGAGGCGAGACAGACGAGGGCGAGGATGAAGATAAACTGACTGACACTGTCACTGATATTGCGCAGGAAGCGACGGGTCAGCCATGGAAAGGTATACCCTACTGCCACGGCATAAAGTGCCATCAGGCCGATGAGTTTGAGGATACCGACCGGATCCAGATACCCGCGGGATTTGACGGCCACGACCTCCGCCAATGCTATAAGGGCAAGTAGCACCGAAACGATAGTGGCACAAACGGCTATGACGGCCGGACGGGTGTTTTGCAATCCGAAGCGGCTGACTATCGGATATGATACAAGGGTGTGGGAGGCATACAT
>CAMWHX010000014.1 GCA_947174155.1 uncultured Porphyromonadaceae bacterium | reverse complement strand
TCAAGGGCTGCGACCTTGAAGTCATAGCTGATATCGACACCGACAGAGTAAGTGGCAATATAGAGCTGACGACCTCCGGTGAGATCCACGCGCACATTGAGCTGAACCCAAGGCTGCTCGAGGAGCTCGGCGGGGAGAATAACGGTCCAGTCCTCCCAGTGGGGAGTGCCGCGCTGAGGAGTGACTTCGGCGATCTTGTATTCCTCGTGATGGGAGGCGCTGCGAGCCCAGATTTCGATGGAACCGGCCTGTTGGAAGTCCCAATAGCGGAGAGTGAAGACGACCGAAGGACAGCTGAGAGTGGAGAACTTAGTTGCAAGGAGCTTGCCGTAAGCTACTCCACCGGTCAGGTTGGAACATGCAAGACCACCCTCGTTGAAGACGGGATCTCCGATACCAAAGCCGTCCATGTTGTTGATGGAATCCCACATTGAGTCTGAGTACTCGTTGTTTGTATCCTGACGCCATGTGTAGGTGAAGGAGGTGAAGTTGAAGTTCTCAACCATCGGCAACTCGTTGGGTGTACCGACGAAGTCACCGAGGAAGCCTGTGCTTGACGAACCCATGGAGCTGACTGCACACACACCTATGGAGGGCATATCCTGCTTGCGGGCACCATAGTTATATGTGTAGCTCAGATCGGAAGTGCGACCAAGGAGGGTATGATTACCACCCGAACCCCAGATGTAAACCTCATAAGTCAGCTCGGAGGGGTCGACATAACCACCGTTGACGCCCTCGGTCGGAGCCTCCCAGCTGAGAGTCAGCGAGAGGTTGTCGTCGGAGGCTGTGGCGGTGATATTCTCGGGCATATCGGGACGGTCCACACCTACATACACACGGATCATGCGGGGTATACCGTCACCGTTGGCATTGGAGGGGGTGTAGAAAATCTCATGGAAACCGTTGCCCGCGACGGGGATGGTGAGTGTACCCTCCTTACCGGGCTCGATCACGACAGAAGCTGTCTCCTCACCACACTTGGCGGTGTAGGTCACGGGAGAGGTCAGCGGGGTATGGTCAAGAGCCTCGATGGGAGCGGTTATAGTGAGGACAGCCTTCAGCTCACCCTTGGGAGCGGCGTCAGCTTTCACTGCACCCTCTCCGGGAGCCTTGATGCTTGAACCCTCGATGGCATGGAGCGAGAAGTCACGCAGTGTGACACCGCGATACTGGCCGGTCTCGCCACCCTTGGCGTGGATACCGATCACATATTCACCGGCCTCAGGCACGATGAAGTGAGCGTCGATGGGTGTGGGACCGTCGACATGGCGGTCAGTGTGGGAGTATATCATACCGAACATCGAATCGGGAGAGGGAGCCTTACCGATCCAGATATCCAGATTGTCCTTATGATTGTCCGACTCATAAGCCTGCAGATATTCCATCTCAAGAGCATACTGCACATCGGCACGCTCAAACGAGGTGATGGGGAGGAACAACCAGTCATCGGGCATCTCGTAGTAGTAGCCCGTAGCTATGCGGAACGAGGGCTTACCCTGATACTCCTGATAGCGGAAGACGTTGTCGTCGCGGTTGGCATTATAAGTGGTGAAGCAGTTGGCCTGAGTCGCGTCGGGGGCCAGGAATACGGGCATCGACAGGGCCTTGCCGAGCACCATCTCCAGAGCGGCTGAGGGCTCGGAGGAGCGCTCGTCGGCTATGGCTACCACCTGAATCTTACGCTTCGCCATATCCTCGGGGACAGGGAGACGGAAAGTGGTTCCGGTGACGGGAGCCTCATTGACCTTGACACCATCAATCAGGATGTCATAAGTCACATGCGAGGGATCGACGTAACCACCGTGGGCACCGGGAGTGCCCACCCCTCTCCAGCTGAGCGTATACTCGCTGACGGAAAGACCGGTGGGAGCCACGGGATTGTCATAACCGGCATAGAAGGTTATCTTGGCGGCGGGGCTGACGAGAGAGTCGTCACTCTTGGAGACAGCGAAGGCCTCAAGAGCATACAGACCCTCGGCAACCTCAAGAGCCACCTCACGCTGCTCACCCGGAGCGAAGTCAGCCTCGAAATACTTGGTACCGTTGAGGTTGAGGAGCATATGCACATCGGAAGTCAGCGCATCTCCGACATAAGAGACCTTGGGAGCGGTCAGTGTGATGCTGCCGGTCAGGGCCGGACCCTCGAAGAGGGGTGCGCCCAGCGCGGGCATATCGGGAGCGTCGTCGGGAGCATAGGCATCCGTACATACCAGGTTAGTGACGTAGGACACGGGATTGAGGGGCTCGCCGAGGACCGCATCATAGCTCTCCATGTCGATATATGCGAGAAGCATCTGCTCGTTGTAGTTGTCACGATATACAGTCACCATCGCATGGTCACGCGGGCTGTAGACGAGAGGCATCGAGAGGGGATATTCGGGGAACATGAACCACTCGTTGCCGTAGTCAAACTCCTTGACCACCGTAGCGTCACCCCAGTCCACATCGACCGAATAGAGACGGCCGTTGTCCTTCAGACCATAGATAGTCTGGTCGGCAGGGTTATAGGCCAGGGCTGCCATGAAGTCGTTGGGGCTACCACCGAGGTTACCGTTCATCATGACCTTCCACTTGGAGGGATCACCCTTACAGTCGATAATGACGAAGTTACCCATGCCACCCGCGGAGAGGTTAAGCGAGAGACCCACGAAACGGTCATTGGCCTCATCATAGGCCATGGAGTAGAGATAGGCGTAAGTCTGGCCGCCGAAGGATATCGGGGTCAGCTCCTCACCTGTCTCGATATTGAAGCGTTTCCAACGGATCTCCACCTCCGAAGTCACCATATTCTGGAGGAACTGCGGGATATAGAGTATACCGTCGCGCACGGCTCCGGTCTGCGAGTCGTAATCCTCTCCATTGGAGAAGACACTTCCCGTGTAGACGGGAGTGATCTGACCGTCGGTCAGATCGATGGCACCGTAATAAGCATAATTGCCATTGCGATGACGAGGGATGACACCGTAGACATGACCCTCGGGGTCATAGGCGCTACGACGCAACACACGCTGAGGGCGTGCCTTAACCTCAGTCAGGCCACCGGTCTCCCACAGTCCCTGCGGACGACCCTGTTCCAAAGCCTGACGATACTCCTGGAAATGTCGTATCGCCTCGGGATTGTAGACGCCGTTGGTCAGCGTCGTCTCCGCCGTAGCCGATACGGCTGTCGCCGCACCCACAAGGGCGACGGCAGACAGCGTAATGTTTCTGAAATTCATCTTATGATTTGGGTTTGGTCAAATACTTTCTATTCTTATCTTACGAGCACCTTGGCCAGTGCGTTGCCACACTTGACAAGGTATATGCCCGGCTCCATACCTACCTGTGCATGGTCGGAAGGTACGGTCAGCTGACGCTGGTGACGTCCGTCGGCGGTGTAGACGCTGAGCGTCTTGCCCGAGAGCCCGTCGATGTTGATGACACCCTTGCCACCGGTGACACCCTCCAGGTCACGCAGGTCGTCGAGACCCGAGCGGTCGAGCGACGCGGAGTTGGAGAGGGGACCGTAGCGGTGGTCGAAACCTACTTTGACAGCTGTCTTGACCCAGTAACGCTGGTTCTTGCCGGCTACCTCGGTATCTGCAAATTGCGTGCCTGATTCCACACGACCCACCTCTACAGGTGTGCCGCCGTCGGCACTGCGCATCACGGTGTAGTGATCTACCACCCACTGCTCCAGCTGAGCCGGAACGAAGGATATGTCATCGAGCAGGGCGCCGAAGGCGTCGAAGCTGCGATAGACGAGAGCGAAGTAACGGGCATCCTTGGGAAGGGTGAAGCGAACTTCCTCCCAAGCCTCCTCTCCATCTTTGGAGAATGTGCGCTGCTTATGGAAGCTGTCGATATTGCGGTCTGTCTCGGAGATCCAAAGCTCGACAAACTCCATATACTCGCTGCTGAGGGTATTATACCAGAAGGTCACCTGAGTACCACCCACGACCTCGGGAGATATAAGCCAGTCATTAGCCTGGATGGGCTCCTCTCCGGCGTCAATATCCACTGAAATCGCGCGAGCCATGACATACTGGCTTCCGCTGTGGGGAGCGATACGGTCGTCACCGGGTATATTGAGTTCAGCCGCGTCTATTACCTGCCATGCGGAGGGGGCGTCGTCGTTGGGCCAGCGCAGACCGTTGAGCAGGAAGGGCACCTTACGGTCCAGGTCGTAGTTGAGCCACATACCGAGTTCCTCATCAAGGACGAAGGGCTCCTGATACTCAAAGCCGTCATAGCCGCCATAGCTGAGGTCGGGAGTAGACCAGCTCAGCAGGGCCGAACCCTCGGACTCGTCATCCCAGCGGGCAGTCAGGTCTCCTACACATGGAGCCATACCGGGTGTAACAGCAATCTCGGCAGTCATTGTATTGTTGGCGGGCACTACGTCCTGCGCACTTTCGACAGTCGCCTCTATAAGGAGACGACCACCCTCAAGATTCTCCTGTGCTACCTCAATATCAAGGTATTCCAGATAGGTCTGGCTGGGAATCAGACGGGAGATGCTTCTTGTCACCTCCTTCATCTGCACGCCACGGCCGTCGGTGACGGTGACGCGCAGGGTGCCGGACATGGTCTCTGTGCCGGAGTTGAGGACCGTCACAAGCGCCTGTGCAACTTCGCCGTTCTCCATGGATGCGGGCGCGTCGATAGAGGCTATCTTAAGGTCGTAATCGACATTCTGCAGCAGAGAGTAGGAATCGAGGAATCCTACCTCATCCTCATCATCAGTCAGGTGTGCACGTACTCGCATCTCTACCCAGGGGCAGTCGGCATAGGAGGCGGGAAGCTTGATATCCTCATCGCGCCATTCACCGGCCAGCGGACGGGTGGGCGTGAGCACAGCTATTTCCTCGAGCTCCTCCTGGCCGAAATGACGACCCCAGACGCTGAGGACGGGAGCATGTGCCCAGTCGAGCCAGCGCAGACGGAAGGTGCAGGCCAGGGCGGCTGTGGTGTTACCCTTGGGGATGACAAGCTCACCCATGGTCGGGCGACGGGAGTCGTTGTAGACTGCCAGACATCCGCGCTCGCAGTCCACGGTAGCGCCCGTGCCGAGGGAGGTGATATGGTTCAGGGCCTCCCAGCGGCTGTTTTCGAAACCGGAGGTTACGGAGTAGCGAAGGGGGTTATACATGAATATTCCGGCGAACTCCTCCACCATGGGGATGGCGTAGGGACGACCGAGGTTCTCCACCGGGAAGGAGGGATTGGCAGAGCGGCCCATCTCGTTGTATGCCACAGGTCCTACGGAGTAGGAATCGGGGACATTGGTGTAGGCGGTATATGTGTATTCACGGCCGTCGGTGCGGTTGAGCTCGTTCTGCGTCACACCGGAATGCTGGTAGACGATATAGCCGAGCGCATCAGTATCGACGTAGCCTCCATTGACACCGACAGCTTCGGGAGCATCCCAGGTGATGGTCATGCTGAGGTTATCGGCAGAAACGGTCTTGCGGATATTGCGGGGAGGGAGAGGACGGTCCAGACCGATATACGCACGATGAGTGGTAGTCAGACCCTTGCCATCGGCATTGGAGGGTGTCACCTCAATGTCGTTGAAACCGGAGGAAGCAACCTCGACCTCGACGTTGATAGTCTCACCGGGGCGTCCGGTGCCGATACCCTTAAAGTCGCCGGATGCAACTTCGACCGTACACTCTCCGTCAGCAAGGGGCTTGCCCGTGAGGTCTTCGGTGGAGAGGGTGAGCTCGACTATAGCCTGAAGCTTGCCGTCAGGAGCGGAACTGATCTTCACCTCGGGACTGCCGGGGGCTGCCGACGAGCGATCGGTCAAGGCCTGGATACGGAAGTCGGAGAGTGTCACGCCCAGAGCGTCATCAGAACGGGATATGCAGTGGAAACCGACATACCACTCACCACCTTCCGACAACGGGAAGACAGCACTCACGGGACGGGGATATGTAGCGATCATGTCTCGGTGAGAGTATACCGACTCGGTCATAGCCTCGGGAGTGGGACGACGACCGATGAAGACCTCAAGGCTCTCATGCGTCTCGTAGGGGCTCGAACCGCTATAGTTGAAGGTCAGACTGTAGAGCATATCGGTCGAATCAAACATCACAGCGGGCATGAAGAGCCAGTCATTGCCGCTGACACGGTCCAGCCAAAGGGTATAGGCCCAGTCTCCTGACGCCTCATTCTGACTGTATAGGAACTCACATCGGTCATCATTGGCGTTGAAGGTGGTGAAGAGATTGGCATCCTTATGTGTAGGCTGAATCTCCACGGGGAGGGTCAGAGCACGTCCGTAGACCATTCTCACCATGACGGGGTCAGACTCCAGGCCGTCTGCGACTGCCACGACACTAACCTCTGAACACTTCATCTCGCGATCATCGGAAAGAGTGTAGGTCGTCTCGGTCAGGGGTTCGGGGTTCTGAAGCTCACCGTCGGAATATACATTATATCCTATGGAGCCGACGTAGCCTCCGTTGGCACCCACAGTCTCGACAGGCTGCCAGGAGATGACATTACGGTCGAAGGTAACTCCGGTCGGGGTACGCGGCACGTCAGAACCGGTAGGGAAGCGGAACACGCGCGCAGGGGATTTCTCACCGTCAAGCGTGCACTCCAGACGTCCTTCATGCAGCCCGGGAGCAGTCTGCAGATTCAGAGTGCGAGTCTCACCGGGTGCCAGTTCCTCCTCGAAGATAGTCTCCTCGTCAATTGTCAGCACGGTCATCATGCGTACCGAGTCGCTGAGACGGATTCCGGCATAACTATATATAGGAGCGCTGAAAGTCAAAGTGCCGTCAAGAGCGGGGCCCTCGAAAGATACGACAGGAGACTCGGGCATCGCGGGGGCCTCGGCCACAGCGTAGGCATCGGGGCTGTAGAGGCAGGCCATCCAGGGAGCACCTGGGCTCATCACCTCTCCTTCATATACCTCTCCGGTCTCGGGATCCAGGAAGACAAGCTTCAGCTGTCCGTCCCATCCGTCGCGATACTGCAGGGCGAAGGCCCCGTCCAGAGGGCTGTAGGTCATCGGAGTGGTGATACCGTTTTCGACGAGCTGATAGTAGTCATCGATCTCCGCCATGGTGGTCAGAGTGTGTGAATTCTCATCCACGACCGAAAGAAGGTTCGTATCCGAGACCACGTATACCTGCCCGTCGGCGGGGTTATAGGCTATGGCGCCGAGAAAGTCGGCACCGCCGGGGCGTCCGAAGGTCTGCACGGTCCACCGCTCGGGGTTTACCTGGGCATAGGTGCCGAAGGTGCCTGTGAGGGGATCCACCGTGAGGATATGGAAGATATCATCATCCGGGTCGTAGGTCATCGAGTAGGCGTAGGCCGTATCATTGAGACCGAAATTGATGGGGGTCAGGACATCTCCGGTAGCGAGGTCACGGCGGTTCCAGTAAACCATCAGGCTGCCCGACATATCCTGCGAACAAACGGGTGTGTAGAGTATTCCGTCGCGCACGGCGCCGGTCTGCACGTCACTGTCGACACCGTTGATGAGGTCGCCACCGTTGAATATCGGTGTGATCACACCCGTGGTGACATCCACCTCACCCCAGTAGGCCTCGGTGAAGAGGGTCATTCCCTCGTAATACACGACAGTGCCATACAGATGTCCGCGTGGGGTGCGGGTCATCAGACGACGGGGCACACGCTGGATCCCGGCTCCGGGATCGGAGTGTGTGCGCATGTTGCGGGCCGCGGGAGCCTTGACAGCCTCGGCGGCACTCACGACACCCTCCGCAGAGGGGAGTTCCCGGCCGAGTTGAGTAGCCTGTCTGGAAGCCTTCCATTCTCCGGTGCGTACTCTTGCCTGCCCTTCTGTAGGGGTAGCCGGAAGTCGTGTATAGCCATAAGCTGCAACTGCCGTACCACATACCACAGCAGCCGTCAGGACATATGCGCCCCACCGGCTCGGCAGACGACGGCGCGATGTCTGGACATCCGCCGCTTGTCTTGTAGAGGTATATCTCATCAGTTAGTCGTTTCTTTACCCCCTACCCATGGTGTCCCGATTTCGGAACTCTACAAGTGCCAAGGGGAAATGTTTGGTTATGTTGGTGATATATAATCAGTATAAAAATTCACTTATACCCCATATTATTGCAGACTCGACCTCCACGGGACTACATCTGATCTCTATGTGGCATGTGTGCTTGAACAAAGTAAATACGAAAACGGCAAGATTCCAACATTTCATGTTGCAAAACACACTTTTTTATGATTTTTTAATGTAACATGTCATTATACAGACCATCTTGCCTGTCATTTTAACCAAAATCACCACTACGTCACCTCAAAGCGTCATCTCACGTAAACACCTTCATGATCCGGCTCACACCTATACCGGATTATAAAATTTATACATTCTCGTCCGTGGGTATACCGCATACCTTACGGATATGCATACCTCCGCGTAGATTAGGATATGTGACAACTTATGACTAATTTTGCAGTCATGAAACGATCTGTGCCATCTGCTCTCACCCCTTGGACCGCCTATCGTCGCGAGTATGTCAGCCTCGGACGCCTCGGCTTCCCCGTGCTGGTCACCCAGCTTGGTATCATCACCGTGTCGTTTGCCGACACTATGATGGTCGGTGCCTACGGTGACCGGGTGTCCGCCCTGGCGGCAGCTGCATTCGTCAATAGCTGCTTCATGGTCCCCATCGTGATGCTTATCGGCTTCGCAGGGGGCATGACACCTCTTATCGGCGCTCTATACGGGCGTCAGGATAATTTCTCACTCGGACGAACACTGCGCGCGGGTCTGGAAGTCAACACCCTTATCGGTGTGGTCCTCACCTTGATCATGGGTATAATCTATTTCTTCCTCGACCGATTCGGCCAGCCGGAGGAACTGCTCCCTCTCATACGCCCCTACTTCCTCATCAACCTCGGCACACTCATCCCAACCGCCATCTTCGGCTGCTGTCAGCAGACTGCCAACGGCACTACCGACACCGCCGCGCCGATGTGGGTCATATTAGGGGCTAACCTACTGAATGTCATCGGCAATTATATCCTGATATTCGGACATTTCAGCGCTCCCGAACTGGGACTGACGGGCGCCGGACTCTCCACCCTCGCCTCTCGTATCCTGGGATGCCTGGTGATGGTCGGCATCCTGCTGCGCCGACGCCGCTATGCCCCCTACCGAGATGGTCTCCATACCCCGGGAGCACTCAGCCATATTCGCCGGCAGGTATGGGTCACCTCCTATCCGGTAATGATACAGAGCGGCGTGGAGTGCTCCCTATGGAGCTTCGGTGCGGTCGTCAGCGGATGGTTTGGCAAGGTGCAGTTGGCTTCTTATCAGGTCATCAACACCGTGGCGCAACTGGGTTTCATGATATTCATGTCGTTTGGCGTGGCCACTTCTATCCGGGTAGCCAACTATACGGGTATCGGAGACGCCGTGAGTGTGAGGCGCATAGCCATAGCGGGGCTGCATCTCAATCTGGTACTGGCCACATTGGCCTCGCTGTTGTTTTATTTCTGCGGTCACGATCTGGCCACACTCTTCACCAACGACGCCAAAGTCCTCGCGGCAGCCGGACTCCTGATACCCCCTCTGGTGCTATATCAGTATGGCGACGCAATACAGCTGACGTTTGTCAACGCCCTGCGCGGCACCAGCCATGTCAAGCCTCTCCTTTGGATTTCGATTATCTCTTATCTCGTCGTCGGGGCCCCCCTCCTCTATATCCTCGCTGTCATAGCTGACATGGCCAACGTCGGAGTGTATTACAGTTTCTCGGGAGCCCTCTTCACCGCCTCCACGCTCCTATATAGAGCCTTCCGCAAGGCGCGCACCCGCATCGGAGTCGCAAAAATCGATTCTGAAAATGGATTTTAAGACACTTTAAGACAAAAAAGTGTGAAATGTCGCTAATAAATCATTACTTTGCACATTCAACCGTGATTCTCCCTCCGGAGGGCGGTTTCATCTCAACGCACTGACATACCTCATGGGTAAAATCATAGCAATAGCAAATCAGAAAGGTGGCGTAGGAAAGACCACCACCGCTTTCAATCTCGGCGCTTGCCTGGCAGCAGACGGCCACAAGGTGCTTCTCGTCGATGCTGATCCGCAGGCTAACGCCACGTCCGGCCTCGGCGTGGATACCGAGCAGGCACCGGCCTCCATCTACGAGTGTCTCGTAGATGAGTATCCGGCAGCCGACGCCGTGGTCCCCTCCTGTGTGGAGGGACTCAACGTCATATGTTCCCATATTGACCTCGTAGGAGCCGAGGTGGAGCTGATGAACCGACGTGACCGCGAGAAAGCCCTCTCGCGGGTGCTTGCGCCTGTAAAGGATGATTTTGACTTCATCATCATCGACTGCTCCCCCTCGCTGGGTATGATCACGGTCAATGCCCTGACGGCTGCTGACTCGGTCATCATACCGGTCCAGGCAGAGTATTTCGCGCTCGAAGGAATCTCGCAACTCCTCAATACCATCCGCATCATCAAGACACGTCTCAAACCGACCCTCGAGATCGAGGGCTTCCTGCTGACGATGTATGACGCCCGCCTGCGTCTGGCCAATCAGATCTACGAGGACCTCAAAGGCCATTTCGGCGACATGGTGTTTACCACCGTGATCCCGCGCAATATCAAGCTCTCGGAGTCTCCCTCCCACGGAGTCCCGGCCATACTCTACGATCCCGACAGCCGCGGTTCGATAGCCTATTCGCAACTGGCCCGCGAGCTGGTGTCGCGTAATAGGAAGAAACAGTAATAAACCCGAACCTCAACCTCTTAAACTATGGCACTCAAACGTAACGCTCTCGGTCGAGGTCTGGACAGCCTCTTCGCCGTGCAGGAGGTCCGCACCGACGGATCCTCAGCTATCAGCGAAATCAACATCGACCTCATCTCCCCCAATCCTGACCAGCCGCGACGCACCTTCGACGAGGATGCACTCGCCGAACTGGCCATCTCCATACGCGAACTCGGTATCATTCAGCCCCTCTCGCTGCGCTCTACCGACGACGGACGCTATCAGATCATCGCCGGAGAAAGACGCTGGCGCGCCGCGCGCCGCGCAGGGCTGACTTCGGTCCCCGCCTACGTGCGTACCGCCTCCGATTCGGAGGTCACTGAGATGGCGCTTATCGAAAACATCCAGCGTGAGGACCTCAATGCCATAGAGGTCGCCCTCGGATTTCGCAAGCTCCTCGACACCTACGGCCTGACTCAGGAACGCCTCTCGGAGCGCCTGGGCAAGAAGCGTGCCACCATCGCCAATCACCTGCGGCTGCTCAAACTGCCGGCAGAAATCCAGCTCGGTCTGCGCGACCGCAAGCTCGACATGGGCCACGCC
>CAMWHX010000013.1 GCA_947174155.1 uncultured Porphyromonadaceae bacterium | reverse complement strand
AGAATAGCCTAGGTAAGAGCGCGGAAAGACTCGTTCTTAGCCACGAAGTCGGTTTCGCACTTCAGGGCCACGATGGCGCCGAAGCCGGGCTTCACACCTGCGAACACGCAGCCTTCAGCTGCCTGACGGTCCTCACGCTTTGCAGCCACAGCCTGACCCTTCTTACGAATGATCTCAATTGCGGCCTGAATATCGCCACCGGTCTCGGCCAGGGCGTTCTTGCAGTCCATCATACCCGCGCCGGTCATGTTGCGCAGGGTCTTGATGTCTTCGATAGATACTGCCATTTCTATTTTATAGCTTTTTGTTCAGTTGTTATTACTCGGCGGCGGGTGCCTCGGTAGCCTCTGCTACCACCTCAACCTTCTCGGCTGCAGGAGCCTCGTTGCGACGCACGCGACGACGCTTGGGACCCTCACCATCCTTCTCTTCCTCGGGAGCGTCGAGCTTCTCGACTTTGCGCTCCTCCAGACCCTCAGCCATAGCGCCGCAGACAGCGCCCAGGATCAGATCGATGCTCTTGGCGGCATCGTCGTTTGCGGGGATCACGTAGTCTACGTTCTCGGGATTGGAGTTGGTGTCGACGATAGCGAAGACGGGGATACCGAGACGCTTTGCCTCAGCCACTGCGATATGCTCCTTCATTACGTCTACGACGAAGAGGGCGCTCGGCAGACGGCTCAGGTCGGCGATGGAGCCGAGGTTCTTCTCCAGCTTGTCGCGCTGACGCTTGATCTGGAGCTTCTCGCGCTTGGAGAGGTTGTCGAAGGTGCCGTCCTTCTCCATCTTGTCGATGGTGGTCATCTTCTTCACAGCCTTACGGATAGTGGGGAAGTTGGTAAGCATACCACCGGGCCAGCGCTCGGTGACATACGGCATGCCGATCTCCTTGGCGTGCTCGGTGATAGCCTCTTTGGCCTGCTTCTTGGTGGCCACGAAGAGCACCTTCTTGCCGCTCTTGGCCATAGCGCGCAGGGCGTTGGCTGCCTCTTCGATCTTGGCTGCGGTCTTATACAGGTCTATGATGTGTATACCGTTGCGCTCCATGAAGATGTAGGGAGCCATTGCGGGATTCCATTTACGCTTGAGGTGGCCGAAGTGAGCACCGGCCTCCAGGAGTTGGTCAAATGTGGGTGTTGCCATTTTTTGTATTGATGTTGTTTACCTTCTGTTGAAATCAACCTTCCGGTAAGGTCTCGGAGGTCTTGCCGCCGATCTGCCGTGGTCGCGGGGTGCTGGTCAGGCAGCCTGTCCGTACCGTCCGGAGGGTTTAGATACTAAACTTAGACTGCTTCGGCACCTCGCAGAAGAGGAGCCGGAGCAGTATGATGTCTGAGTAAGTCGATTAACGCTTCGAGAACTGGAAACGCTTACGGGCCTTGGGCTGACCGGGCTTCTTACGCTCTACGGTACGCGGGTCGCGAGTCATGAAGCCTTCGGCGCGGAGGGCGGGCTTGTCCTCGGGGTTGATCTTGACGAGGGCGCGGGCGATAGCCAGACGCAGAGCCTCGGCCTGTCCCTTGTAGCCGCCGCCATCGAGATGCACGTAGATGTCATACTTCTCGGGGCAGTCGAGGGTCAGCAGGGGCTGCTTCACGACATACTGCAGGATCGAAGAGGGGAAGTACTCGTCGAGGGGGCGCTTGTTGATAGTGATTACGCCGGTGCCCTCTGTCAGGTAGACGCGGGCTACTGCGGCCTTACGACGGCCAAGTGCATTTACTTTTTCCATCTCTTCCTGTCTTATTTGATTTTATTGATGTCGATTACTTTGGGGTTGGCTGCTGCATGGGGATGCTCGGAGCCGTTGTATACATACAGGTTGCGAAGCTGAGCTGCGCCCAGTTTGGTCTTGGGGAGCATACCCTTGACAACCTTGATGAAGAGGGGGTGACGACCAGCCTTGACGGTCTTCTTGAAGCTCTTGGCCATCAGGTCGCCGGGGGTGAAGGCACGCTGGCCGCCGGGATAGCCGGTGTAGCGCAGGTATTCGTGCTTATCCATCTTGTCGCCCAGCATCACCACCTTGTCGGCGTTGATGACGATCACGTTGTCACCACAGTCCATGTTGGGAGTGTAGTCAGCCTTATTCTTGCCGCGAAGGATCTTGGCAATCTTGGAGCACAGACGGCCCAGTACCTGGTCCGTAGCGTCGATCACTACCCACTCCTTTTCGATTGTGGCGGGAGTGGCGGAGAGAGTCTTATAGCTTAAAGTATCCACTTTATAAAATCAATTATTTAATTGTTAGTCATATTGCGGTCAGCACACATTCCCCGCCGGGGGATGCGCACCGGCACATTATTTTCCCGCCTCAGGGACTTCCGGTCGGACGGCCAAATCCGGCTCCGGACCCCCGGCAGGGTCTAACTTGGATATAATCGGCTTGCAAAGGTACAAAAAAAAATCGACCTGCACACTGCACAGGCCGATATTTTTAGGTTTTTACCCTCTTTTATAGCATTTTTTTTGTTTCTCAACCCTCCTCGGGGGTGAATCGGGCCATTATATCGCGCATTTTGGCGGCGATACGGTCGTTACCGGGGTTGCCGATACTGCCGATATGGGTGTGATGCACCTCGCGCGTCGGCTTGTAACGGCCTTGCTGCACGGCCTCTCCGACACGGCGGTAGGCATCGCGGAAGGGGACCCCGTCGAGGACCATACGATTGACGTCTTCGACGGTGTAGATGTAGTCGTAGCGGGGATCCTCCATGATCCCCTCCTTGACCCTGATCTCGCCGAGCATATAGGTCGCCATGTCGAGGCAATCGATGAGGGTGTCGGTAGCGGGGAAGATGACATCCTTCATGAGTTGCAGATCACGGTTGTAGCCCAAGGGGAGATTGGCGGTCATCAGGGCGAGTTCTCCGGGGACAGCCTGCAAGCGGTTGCACTTGCCGCGCATGATCTCGAAGACATCGGGGTTCTTCTTGTGGGGCATGATGCTGGACCCGGTGGTGAGCTCGTCGGGGAAGGAGATGAAGCCGAAGTTATTACACATCCACATGCAAACATCCATAGCCAGATGACCAAGTGTGGAGGCGATGGCGCTGACGGCCGCCGCGACGGCTCTCTCGGTTTTGCCTCGGCTCATCTGCGCCGCCACGACGTTGTAGTGGGGGCGTGCGAAGCCGAGGAGGCTGGTGGTCATCTCGCGGTCGAGGGGGAAGGAACTTCCGTAGCCGGCGGCTGACCCGAGGGGGTTCTGGTCGGCGATGGCGTAGGCAGCAGCCAGCAACTGCATGTCGTCGGTCAGGGTCTCGGCGTAGGCTCCAAACCACAGGCCGAATGATGACGGCATCGCCACTTGCAGGTGGGTGTACCCGGGCATGAGCTTATCCTTATGTGCCTCGGAGAGCTCGATGAGGCGATCGAAGAGGTGGCCCACGGACCGGGATATGCGTTTGAGTTCGTCGCGGAAGAAGAGTTTGAGGTCTACGAGCACCTGGTCGTTGCGGGAGCGCCCGGAGTGTATCTTCTTCCCTATATCGCCGAGGCGGTCGGTGAGCATGAACTCTACTTGTGAGTGCACATCCTCGACACCGTCGGCGATAGTAAACTCACCCCGTTCGATCTGCGCGGCTATGTCGTGCAGGGCGGGAAGGAGGAGGTCGAGTTCCTCCTGTGTGAGCAGTCCGATGGAACGCAGCATCTGTATATGCGCGATCGATCCCTGCACGTCGTAGCGGGCGAGTCGCAAGTCGAGGTTGCGGTCTTGTCCGACGGTGAAGCGCTCTATCGCCTCGTCGGGTTGAAATCCTTTATTCCAGAGAAACACTTTTTTAGTGATTAGTGATGAGTGAGTAGTTGAATTAAACGATACAGCGCATCGTTTAATTCGGACAAAAGAATAAATTCGTCTGCCGTGTGGGAGCGGGCGGAGTCGCCGGGACCGATCTTCATCGATGTGATGCCGTGCATCAGGGCCATGTCGGAGGTGGTGGGCGATATGAAGGGCACACCTCCCGCCGCCACGGCTCTCAGCACCAGGGGATGGTCTTCTCTAATGACGGAGGGTTGGATTCGGGTACTCCGCGGGGCCAGCGTACTGTAGCTGACTGCTTTGCGCAGAATCTCGACGGTCTCCTCGTTGGAGTAGGCGTCGGTGGTGCGCACGTCGACCACGTAGCGGCAGAGATCCGGCACCACATTATGCTGCGTGCCGCAATTTATCATTGTGACCGATATCCGTACAGGGCCAAGCACCCGGCTAACCTCCGGAAACTGAAACTCGCGCAGTCTCGCTATATCATCCAAGGCACGGTAAAGGGCATTGACACCCTCGCCGCGCGCTGCATGACCGGAGACACCGCGTGTCTCTCCGTCGAGCACGACCAGACCCCTCTCGGCGATGGCGGGATTCATCCCGGTGGGTTCGCCGACTATGGCGAGATCGGGGTAGCACCCTCTCTCGCGGAGCATCGGTAGGAAGTCGCGCATACCCAACTCCCCCATCACCTCCTCTGCGGCTGTGATGCCGAGGATGAGATTGTAAGGTAGAGGGTCAGTCTCCTCTCTGAGGTCGAGATAGGTGGAGGCAAGTGCCACTCCGGAGGCTCCGGCGTCGTTGCTGCCGAGTCCGTAGAGGCGTCCCTCCTTGATATCGGGGCTGAAAGGGTCGCGGGTATAGGAGGCGACCGGACGGACGGTATCGTGGTGTGAGTTGAGGAGGAGCGTCGGTCTGTCGGGACGGAATCCGGGGGCGATGGCGAAGACATTGTTGTGTCGCCGCTCGACCTCCGTGACCCCCTGCTCCCTCAGCCAGTCATACCAGATATCGGCCGTCGCCGACTCTTCGCGGGAGAAGGAAGGTGTGGAGATCAGGCGCTGCAACAACCTCACTCCTTCGGCAAGACGGGGATGCTGCGGGGCCTCGAGCCACTGTGAGAAATCGGTCATATCGGCTGTGGCCCTCATCACTTCCTTATGATAGTCCCGGTGTCACCGCGCAGGGCCTCGGCACGACATATGCGCACCTCCTCCACTCCGGCTTCGGCACACCGCAGGGCATTTTCTATCTTGGGGAGCATTCCACCGCTGACCGTCCCCTCCCCTTTCAGAGTCTCAAACGACTCGCGGGTCACCAGGGGGATGAGGGTTGTGTCATCCTCGGGATCTGCCATTACTCCGGGGCGCTCGAAGCAGTAGGTGAGGCGCACCGGGGCTATGCGGCTGAGGGCCGTGGCGACGGCTCCGGCCACGGAGTCGGCGTTGCAGTTGAGCAGTGTCCCCCCCTCGTCGTGACATATCGCACACACGACGGGGACCCTCCCGCTGTCGAGGAGGAGTCCGAGGAAGTCGTCCGACACCTTGGCGGGGTCGATATCCCCGACAAAACCGAAGTCGATGGGGTTGGCGGGGCGGCGCGTGGCGGGTATGGCATTCCCGTCGGCGCCTGTCAGACCTACGGCGTCACATCCGAGGGCCTGCAAGCGCGCCACGATTCTCTTGTTGATGAGTCCGGCATAGACCATAGTGACGATCTCCAGGGTGTCGGCGTCGGTGACGCGGCGCCCGTCGATCATCTTGGTCTCTATACCCATCTCGCGACACATGCGGGTAGCCTCCTTGCCACCTCCGTGGATGAGCACCCGGCGTCCCGGCATGGCGGCGAAGTCACGCAGGAAACTGTCGAGGGCTTCGGGGGAGTCGATCACGTTGCCACCTATCTTGACTACCTCCACCGGTTGGGTCGCTCTGCTGTTCATAGCGATTCGAGCATACGTTTGAGCACCGTCTGCGCCGAGATTTCGCGGTTGGCGGCCTCGGGGATTACGATGCTGGCCGCGGATTCAATGACCTCATCGGTGACGATCATGTTGCGGCGCACGGGGAGACAGTGCATGAAGCGGGCGTTGTCGGTCAGCGCCATCTTCTCGCTGTCTACCGTCCAGTCGCGGTCGGTGCTTAGCACGCGTCCGTAGTTGTCGCCGGTGTAGGCTGACCAGTTCTTGGCGTAGATGAAGTCTGCCCCCTCGAAGGCCTTGCGCTGGTCATACTCGATCTTGGCACGCCCGGTGAAGGCGGGATCCAGATCATATCCCTCGGGATGGGTAATCACGAAGTCATAGTCGGTTTCGTTGATCCACTCTGCGAAGGAGTTGGGCACTGCTTGCGGGAGGGCCTTGGGATGGGGTGCCCAGGTCATTACGACCTTGGGACGCTCCTTGGTCTTGAACTCCTCTATGGTAATCAGGTCGGCGAAGGATTGCAGGGGGTGGCGCGTGGCGGCCTCCATGCTGAATACAGGACGATCTGAATGGTCGATAAACTGCTGTATGACCCTCTCGTCGTAGTCAGCCTGACGGTCAGTCAGACCGGCGAAGGCGCGCACACCGATGATGTCGCAGTAAGAGGCCATGACGGGAATCGCCTCCAACAGATGTTCGGCCTTGTCACCATCCATGATGACACCGCGCTCCGTTTCCAGCTTCCATGCCCCTTGATTGACGTCGAGCACCATAGTGTTCATACCCAAGTTCATCGCCGCCTTCTGTGTGGAGAGGCGTGTGCGCAGAGAGGAGTTGAAGAAGAGCATCAGGAGGGTGCGGTTACGCCCCAAGTCTGTATATGCGAAGCGGTCACGTTTGATATCGCGCGCTTCGGCGAGGGCCTTGTCGAGGGGCCCGATATCGTGGACGTTGGTGAATTTTCTCATTTCTGTGTCTTTGTGATGGTTTTGCGCAGGGCTTCAAGAAACTGATCAGCCTGCTTACGGCTCAGTCCGAGGGCGGGGAGCAGACGGACGGTGGACGCTCCGGCACCTCCGGTGAATATCCGGCTGTCGAAGAGGAGGGCGCGGCGCAGGTCACTCCCACTCCAACCCTCGACCTCGAATCCGATCATGAGTCCGCGCCCGCGTACGTCGCTGACTCCCCGGATCTCGCGCAACTTGCCCATAAGATACTCCCCCGTCTCGGCGGCATTGTCCACGAGGGTCTCATCCTCCATCACTTCGAGCACGGCGAGCGCGGCGGCACAGGCGAGGTGATTGCCTCCGAACGTGGTGCCGAGCATACCGGGCCCGGCTTCGATATCGGGGGCGATAAGGACCGCACCCATCGGAAACCCATTGGCTATCCCCTTGGCGCAGGTGATGATGTCGGGGCGGATACCGGCGTATTGGTGAGCGAAGAATTTTCCTGTACGCCCGTAGCCGGATTGTATCTCGTCGAGTATCAGCTTGGTCCCTGTGTGGTCACACTCTTCGCGCAACCACCGTAGGAAATCGTCACCGGGTTCGTGGATACCTGAGACACCCTGTATACCCTCGATGATGACGGCGGCATATTCCCCACCGGAGAGGGCCTTCGCCACGCCATCGCGATCACCGAGGGGTAGGAAATCGACATTGTCGGTGTCATTGAAGGGGGCGCGAATCTTGGGATTATCGGTAGCTGCCACCGCTCCGGAGGTACGTCCGTGGAAGGCTCCGCCGAAGGCAAGCAGGCGCTTGCGTCCGGTAGCGAAGGAGGCGAGCTTGATGGCGTTTTCGTTGGCCTCCGCGCCGGAGTTGCAGAGGAAGAGAGCGTAGTCGGGATACCCCGAGATACGTCCGAGCCGCTCTGCCAGCTTCTCTTGGAGGGAGTTACGCACGGAGTTGGAATAGAATCCGAGTTTTGCCACCTGGTCTGATATCCCCTTCACATAGCGGGGATGGGCATGGCCGATGGAGATGACGGCATGGCCTCCATAGAGATCAAGATACTCGGTTCCGTCGACGGTATACACATAAGAGCCGCTACCCCTCACCGGCTCAATATCATATAGAGAATAAACCTTGAATAAATTCACCTTTGTTAATTTTGAATTTTGAATGTTGAATTTTGAATTGTTGGAGAGCCCTCGATTAACCGGGATTAATCCCGATTTGTCTCGATTATTCGAGACCGGGGCGCCTCCCAAATTCAAAATTCAAAATTCCGCCTAAAAGGCTCCGCCTTTTAGGCGAAGGCCCTCCCTCTGGTCCAAGCCCAGCAGGAGGTTGAAATTCTGTACCGCCTGGCCGGAGGCACCTTTAAGGAGATTGTCGATGGCGCAGGTGACGAGCATGCGGTCACCGTCGGTATCGATATGCAGTATCCCCTTATTGGTGTTGACCACCTGCTTGAGGTCTATCGCCTTGTCGCTCACCACTACGAAGGGAGCCTCGGCGTAGTAGCTGCGGTAAAGCTCCGTCACCTCTTCTGCGGTCATCACCCGTCCGTCACGCTCCGGTGTACGCAGGGTGACGGTAGCGAAGATGCCACGGGCGAAGTCGCCGCGCATCGGGATGAAGGTCAGTCGACATCCGTGGCCGGGTTGAAGCGATTCGAGCGTCATACCGATCTCCTTGAGATGCTGATGGCCGAAGGGCTTGTAGACCGACAGGTTGTCGGTACGCCAGCTGAAATGAGTGGTCGCACCCGGCTTTACACCGGCTCCCGTGGAACCCGTCAGAGCCACGATATGGATATCCTCTCCGACGGGGAGGAATCCGCCTGCTGCTATGGGGAGCAGGGAGAGCTGGATGGCAGTAGCAAAACACCCCGGATTGGCCACGCTGTCGGCTTTCTTGATCCTATTGAGGTTCACCTCGGGGAGTCCGTAGACATACCCTTCGCTCTGATCGCGGTAGTCCTGCGCCAGGTCGATGACTTTAAGACAGGCAGGTCGCTCATTCTCCTCCCAGAACTTACGGCTGTGACCATGCGCACTGCACAGGAAGAGAACGTCGATCTCATTGAGTGGATGCGAGTCACTAAAACGCATATCGGTTTCTCCGTGCAGACCGGTGTGGACGTCGCTAAGGAGATGCCCGGCGTTGCTGGTGGAATGCACAAATACGATCTCCGCCTGCGGATGATTGACCAGCAGGCGCAGGAGTTCACCGGCCGTGTAGCCGGCGCCTCCGATGATTCCTACCTTAGCCACGATCAGGCCTTTCCGTTTTTGACCTGATTGTTGTAGTATATCTTCATCTGGTTACCCAGAATCTTGGTGAAGCCCTTGACATCGTCAGCGCTCCAAGCTTTGTTGATCTCACCATACTCACCGAAGTCAGTCTTCATCAGGTCGTAGGGGGAGTCTACACCCACCAAGGTGTAGGAGTAGGGACGAAGTTGAAGTTCAACTGTACCGGTGACGTTGCGCTGCGAGCTTTCCAGCATCTTCTCAATGTCACGCATCACAGGCTCCAGATACTGCGCTTCGTGGAGAAACATACCATACCACGTCCCCACCTGGTCTTTCCAATACTGTTGCCACTTGGTCAGGGTGTGCTTTTCGAGCATCTTGTGGGCGGCGATGATCAGAATCGGACCGGCGGCCTCAAAACCTACACGCCCCTTGATACCGATGATGGTGTCGCCGATGTGCATGTCGCGGCCGATGCCGTAGCGACTGCCGATACGCTCCACCTCACGGATAGCCTCTATCTTGTCGTCATAGTGCTTACCGTTGACACCAGAGATCTCACCCTCGGTAAATTCGATAGTCAGTTTCTCGGGACCTTCGGCAGTGACCTGCGAGGGATATGCCTCCTCGGGGAGGGTCTCTCCGGAACGCAGGGTCTCCTTGCCTCCGATTGAGGTGCCCCACAGACCCTTATTGATCGAATATTCCATCTTCTTGAAGTCAGCCTCGTAGCCATGCTTCTTGAGGTAGTCGATCTCATACTCACGGGTCAGTGTGAGGTCGCGGGTCGGGGTGATGATCTCAATCTCGGGAGCAAGGATCTGGAAGGTGAGGTCGAAACGCACCTGATCGTTGCCGGCGCCGGTCGAACCGTGTGCGATGGCATCCGCACCGATCTTCTTGGCATATTCGATGGTGGCGATGGCCTGGAAGATACGCTCGGAGCTCACGGAGATGGGATAGGTGCCGTTGCGAAGCACATTGCCGGCTACCATATACTTGATACTCTTGTCGTAGTAGTCCTGCGTGATGTCGAGAGCCACATGGGAGGCGGCTCCGAGTTTACGCGATTTCTCAGCTATTATCGCGAGATCCTCGTCGGTGAAACCGCCGGTATTGGCGATAGCAGTGTGAACCTCATAACCGAGTTCTTCCGAGAGATACTTGACGGCAAACGAAGTGTCGAGGCCGCCGCTGAAGGCCAGTACGACCTTCTTCTTACCAGTATTTGACATATATGTAGAAACTTATTATCTCATTTAAGATTAGTACCTATGAAGTTATGAAGTTGTGTGTAACTTCACAGGTAAATCTGACTTTTAACCTCTCCCAAATTATTACTTGATATGGAGCAACCGGTTGATACGGTTTTTCAGCTTCAAAATATAGGGATTGGGACGTTTCTCCTGCGGAAGCGGCTGCTTGGGATCATAGAGCATACCGGTACAGAGACACATCTTGCGGTTATTACGCTGTAAGATATCATAATTACGACACCCCTCACAACCACGCCAGAACTCATCATCATCGGTGAGCTCGGAGAAGGTTACCGGCTTATAGCCCATCTTGGAATTGAGCTTCATCACCGGCAGCGAGGTGGTGATGGAGAAGAGTTTGGCAAAGGGGAAACGCAAGCGAGCCAACTCGAATGTTCGCGACTTGATAGCCGCCGCCAGACCGAGATGACGATACTCGGGATCTACGATAAGACCCGAAGTGGCCACATAATCGCCGTGACCCCAGCTCTCGATATAGCTGAACCCGACCAGGCGGTCGCCATGTAGGGCGACAACACTCTTACCACTCGTAATCTTCTGAGCGATGTATTCCGGCGAACGTTTGGCGATACCGGTACCGCGTTGCAACGCGGACTCATAAATCAGACGCACGATGACGTCGGCATACTTGGCCTGCTCCGGCTCGGCAAACTTGACAGTAATGTCGTTAATATTCATTAGAAGATATGATGATATGACCGCAAGCACTCCCTGCGGTCGACCTGTAAAAACCAAGAAAACACTCCGGTATACGCGCCGAAGATGCTTAAACCTGTAAAAACGCCACAAATTTACAAAAATAATTTCAACCCTGCAAGCAAAAAGGCATAACTACTCGCACCGTGCGGGCGCAAGCGCCCGCGACCCAATGCAGGCGCAAGCGCGTCTCCGTCCCCACGCGCCGCGGGCGCGAGTCCGTCCCCCGCAGCGCGGACGCGAGTCCGTCCCCCGCAGCTGGCGCTTGCGCCAGCAAAAAAGCCGACCCTTTTGGGATCGGCTTTTTGTAAAGTGGCGATTACCTACTCTCCCGCTTTCCCAAAAAAGACCATCACCATCGGCGGGATAAGGTTTAACTTCTGATATACAAAAAGAGGCTGTGTCGTAATTAAGGTTTACGGCGCAGCCTTTCCTTTTTAGGTCATTGA
>CAMWHX010000012.1 GCA_947174155.1 uncultured Porphyromonadaceae bacterium | reverse complement strand
CTGTATGTGAATACGGCAGCTAATGCACCTGCGGGGCTGAATAATGTAGTTGTGATGAATGGCGCCACGAGTGGTGAGTGTCAGAACTTGGTGCTGGAGCCGGGGTATCCGTTTATGCCTATGGGTGAGTTTACAGCGGCTAAAGCTACTCTAAGCAAGGAGTTCCGTCAACAGACGCCCGTCGGGGGTAATGCGGGCTGGGAGACATTAGTGCTTCCGTTTGAGGTCAGCAGTATCTCTTATGAGGGGCGCGATATGAAGCCGCTGAGCAGTGCGGGGGCTTCTCCGCAGAATCCTTTCTGGCTCTATGAGGCGGATAAGGATGGAATGTGGAAGGAGGCCTCGCGTATCCGTGCGGGGGTACCGTATATCATCGCGATGCCTAACAGTCCGGACTATGATTCCGCCTATAATGTGGATGGCACGGTGACTTTCGCGGCTACGGGTGCCCGTATCAGCAGGGCTACCACGGCACCGTATGCGGTGACGTGGAGCAACAGCCGCGAGTTCCGTTCGCTGTGGATGCCTCTCGATGAGGCGGAAGCCGCCAACGCTATGGGGCTGAACGCCGGCATCTCGGGACTGACCGATGATAGCGGTAAGGTGCTCGAACCGGGCTCGGCCTTCTGTGCCGACGTGACGCCGAAGCCCTTTGAGGGTTATGTGACGCGTCTCAACGGGAGCGAACGGGCCATGCGTGTCAGTGGCAGTGGTCAGTCAGGACTGACGCTCCCGGTGATAAGCGAAGACCTGAGTGTCATCAGCACCGGCCGGGGGTTGACACTGTGCAGCATGAGGGACCGCACCGTAGAGGTGTTCCGTCCCGACGGCGTGAAGGTGGCGACCGTATGTTTGTCTTCGGGTGAGACGCAGACTGTCGAGGGACTCCCGAAGGGTATCTATATCGTAGCCGGAATGAAAATAGCTTACTGATATGAAGATAAAACCGATAATAGGGGCCCTTGCAGCGATAGCGCTCCTTGGCGACTTCGCCGGTATCAGCCTCACGGCTGAGGCGGCCACGCCGGTGACGAGTCAGGCTACCGGACGGGCCCGCGCCATCATGGACAATGAGGAGTATCTGTATGGTCTCGGGAGCGGTGGAGACCGCCAGGAGGCGATGCAAGGGGCCCTCCATGATATGATCTCCAAGATCTCGCTCAATATCGTCTCGTCGACGACCTATGACTCGCACGAGACCACAGGGGGCGATGGCAAGATCGACTCGCAGACGAAGGTGGCGATGCTCGTCAAGAGTTATTCGGCTCCGGCAAACCTGCAAGGGGTCGAGAGCATATGGCTCGGCGACAAGGCCCCCGACTTCAGGGTGATGACCTATATCAAGCGCGCGGATGTAGAGCGTATGTTTGAGCGACGCCGCGACAACGTTATCAACCTTGTTCGCGAAGGTATGCGGGCGGAGGAGGCCGGTAAGGTCGATCTGGCGCTGCGCTATCTGTATCAGGCGTATGTGTTGCTCGGCAGCATTCCCGATTCGCGTGTCCTCACAGCTGACATCGCCGGAGAGGAGAGGGTCTTGGGCCTTTGGATTCCCGAGAAGATGCGCGATATATGCAGCGATGTGAAGTTCGGTATCGCAGATGTCTCCAAACCTGACGAAGCCGGGGGACGTAAGGTGTCGCTCATAGCGCAATATAAGGATAAGCCGGTGACCGGTATTGGGTTCAGTTACTGGCGGGGCGTGCAGGGACAGTCGCCGATCGTGATAGCAAAAGACGGCATGGCCGAGATAGAGGTCGGTCCCACGACCCCTCTTGAGCCTCTGGCACTTGACATCGAATACCGTTACTCGGACGAGAATCACCTCGTGCCGGAGTATCAGCCGCTACTTGACAATTTCAACGGTGCCGGGTTGATACCCAATGCTCACGTGACTCTCACCGAGAATGCCGGTGGTCTGAAGAGTGACAAGAGGGAGCAGAAGGCCTTCCGGGAGGCCGTGGCCGCGGGTGCCCGCGAGGGGGTGACACCGTTGGCCAAGGGGGAGGCGCAGAGCTACGCGAAGGTGATGCAGCGGGTGATAGACGCTATCGGGGCTCATCGCTATGATGGGCTCAACACGCTCTTTACCGATGAGGGGTATGATATGTTTGAGCGACTAATCCGTTATGGCAATGCCCGGATATTGGGACAGGCGACGCGCGACACATATGAGTTCTATCCGATGAGGGAGAGGGTCGTGTGTCGCTCGGTACCGATGCAGTTCAGCTTTGAGAACGGCAAACGGAAGTTTACGGAGGATGTGACGTTCACCTTCAATTCCGACGGGGTGATCGAGAGTATCGCCTTCGGGCTTGGGAGTGTGGCACGCAAGGATATCTTCTCGATGAAGGGGGAGGCGTGGTCAGACTATATGAAGATGGTGATGGTGACCTTCCTGGAGAACTACAAGACGGCGTTCGCACTGAAGCGTCTGGACTTCATCGAGACTCTCTTTGATGACGACGCGGTGATCATTGTCGGTCATGTGGTCAAGAAGGCGAACTCACAGCGTGACGGAGATATGCGTATGATGGCTAACCGTGAGCATGTCACCTATGCCCGCAAGACCAAGGCAGAGTATATGGAGCAGCTGAAACGCTGTTTCGCCTCCAATCAGTATATCAACATCCGGTTTGCCAACACCGAGGTCGGGGCGGTGGATGTGGGCGCTGACACCTACGGCATCCAGCTCAGGCAGGAGTATTTCTCCTCCTCCTATGGTGATGTCGGGTATCTCTATCTAATGGTGGATTTCCTGAATCCTGATGAGCCGGTGATCAAGATCCGCACGTGGCAACCCGAGCGGCGTCCGGAGCTGACACCCAACCTGCCGAAGGATTCCCCCTACAACGGCATCTTCTCCAACGGCTATTTCGGCTAAGACGTGTCTTCGTGGTCGTATAAGACCCTGGTACCGCATAGGATTTTAAGGTGGATTCGTCACCGATTTGATGTTCAGCTCAAATCGGTGACGAATCCATTTTTGTGGCAGGTGGTCAGCGGGTTAATGTGTGTAAGATTAGGAATTATGGAAAGTTATTGCTACATTTGCACGAGAAAAAGGATCTATAACAGGATTTGAGATGGCAATATCACCTAAATACCCAATCGGGCAGCAAGACTTCAAGACGCTACGCGACAGGAATTGCATATATGTAGATAAGACACCGTTTATCCGTAAACTTGTTGACAAGGGGGGGCAATATTACTTCTTAGCGCGTCCGCGACGGTTTGGCAAGAGTCTGTTTCTGTCTACATTAGGCTACTTCTTTGAGGGGAAGCGCGAGCTCTTCAAGGGTCTCTATGTCGATACCGCTGACTGGGACTGGAGCTGGGAGGAGTATCCCGTGCTTCACCTCGATCTGAACACGGACCGTTATGCCGAACCGGGGAAGTTGGAGGGGGTATTGGATAATCTGTTGCGCAGATGGGAGGAGAAATATGGTGTAGAGGTTAAGGATACCGAATTTTCCCAGCGTTTCAAGACGATCATCGAGACAGCTCATAAAAAGACCGGGAAGCAGGTTGTGATACTTGTCGACGAATATGATAAGCCCCTTGTCGGGAATCTCAACAAGAGCGAGGCTTTTGAGGCCTATCGTTCACAGTTGGCCTCCCTCTACTCCAACTTCAAGAGTGGAGCCGCGCATATCCGGATGGTCTTCCTGACCGGCGTGAGTCGTTTCAGCAAACTCAGTGTCTTCTCCGACCTCAACAACATTCAGGATATCACCTTCGACAATGAGTATGCCGACATCTGCGGTATCACACGCGATGAGGTGGTATCATATTTCAAAGTCGGTATTGAGATGTTGGCCGAGGAGCGGAACATGACTTATGATGGGGCTGTACAGGCACTGAAGGAGAATTATGACGGCTATCGGTTTGCAGAGAAAGGGAGTGAGATCTACAATCCCTGGTCACTGCTTAACGCCCTTTCGTCAAAGGATATAGACAACTATTGGAATGAAACCGGAATGCCGACCATTGTGGCGGAGGGATTGAAGCGTATCAATGCCGATATAGAGACATTTCTGGATGTCTCCTGTACAAAGAATGATCTCAAAGGACTTGATCTACTTAATCCACAGCCGATAGCTTTGATGTATCAGACGGGATACCTTACCATCAAGGAATATGACAGGGATCTTGAAGAGTTTCGACTTGGTATCCCTAATAAGGAGGTTAGAACCGGGCTTTTAAACGTACTCCTGCCGTATTATGTCAATGCAAATTATATACAACCTGATATGGTTGTACGGGATATTATACGCGGATTCGTTAAGGGAAAGCCAGAAGATTCAATGAAGGCTCTCAAATCCTATTTCGCCGGGATCGACTATTGTCTTAAGGTGGAGAATGAGAATAATTTCCACAATGCGTTCTTCCTGCTGACAAGTCTAATAGGTCTAAAGACAAAAGCGGAGGTCCACACATCGGACGGACGTATAGACCTCCTTATAGAAACTCCGAAATACATCTACATAATCGAGCTGAAGTATGACCACTCGGCAGAGGAGGCCCTGCGTCAGATCGAGGATAAGGAGTACGCTTTGCCCTTCCGGGCCGATGGCCGGCGTGTCTTCAAGATCGGAGCTTCTTTCTCTTCGGAGACGCGTCGCATCGACAACTGGATCATCGCCGAGGACTGAGGGTCGGTAGCCGGGTAAAACGAAGTATCCGAAGGATGTCCCTGCCGACATCCTTCGGATACTTCGTTTTTTAGCGTTATCGGCAGTTACTTGACGAATTTGAGGGAGTTCTTTTCGGTGACTGCGATGTAGAGACCGGCGGGGAGGGAGTTGATGCTCATCTTCGGGCCGTAGCCGCAGGCTACCAGTTTGCCGGTAGCGTCAAACACCTTTATCTCATTGGAGGCACCACTTGTAAGACTTCCCTGAGTCATCACGAGGCGCTCGTCAGACTCTTCGACTGCGTTGACCGCGGTAGTGTCTTTGATTTTCAGACCATCAGGATCGGCTACGAAGTAGTAATCCTTGCCTCCGATGATGGGGTAATCGGGGAGTTGCTTGTTGCGGTTCCAGTTGTTGAGGATAAGGGTGTAGTTGCCTGATGCCTCATTATGGCCGAATACCTTATATTCAACCCCGTCAACAGTTATGTAGTCGATGGGTGACTGACCGGGCCAGGCACCCCAGATCTCCTTGTCGCCGTAGGCATAGAGTCCTAAGGCCTCGTATCCTGTGTTATCCTCGATGTAGATATGATAATCATATTGGGGCACAGGAGCAGTCACTGCCGATATCTCGACATTGTCAATGGCAAGAGCAGGGGCACCCTGACACTCGCTGCCGCTGCTGACGGATATGTTCCAGGCGAGGTAAAGGTCGCAACCGGGCTGAAACTTCATCGCAAGGGGAGCGCTCACGCTGCGCGTCTCGATAGGAACCACGGCAGAGCCTGCGGTGGAAGCCGAAGCGGGGAAGGATACCTTGAAATCCTCACCGGCTGATGTCCAGGTCTTTCCATCGGTGGAGGTGAAGAGCTCCACGCGGAAGCCGGCGGCGTTGTTGCCGTCGCGATATTTCTCAACGTCAAAGCTGATGTTGATCTCCGAGATCTCACGACGTCCGGAATTGATGAGGTGGGCGTAAACGTTGACGGCACGTGTGCCTCCGGCTACACCGGTGGTGATGCCGCCTACCGCACGATCCGTAGCATCAGGGCCGAAGTTCCAGACACCGTTCTTGGCATTCGAGGGGAGACTTACACCACCGGCATAAGTGGTATGTTCGGAAGCTGAGTTAAATGTACCCACAGCGCGGGGAGAATCCGTGCGGTCTATCTTCCACCCTTCGGGGAGAATGGCCTCGGCGGCATCGGTGAGTGAATCGAAATCCTGAGTATATGTCAGGTGATCTGCGTCGAGTACGATTGACTTGATCTCCGGCATCTCGGTTATGGCTTCGGTAACGATGACCTTACCCTTGCTCTCAAATCCGGAGGCTGAGGCGGTGACGGTATACTCACCCGGTACATTACATTTGAAGACACCCTTATCGCTTATCGAGGCCTCGGGAGCATCCACACTGTAAGTCAGGTTCTCCGGAGTGAGGATCATCCCGAAGGAGTCCTTCACCTGCACATTGAATCTTACCGTTGCGGCATTCTGATTGACAGTCTGGGTGAAATCGCCAAGTGTGCGGGAAGCTATGCTCTTCATCGCCTGCGCGTCGCTTTCACTGACGGAGGCGGGGTGATAGGTAATCGTCATGGGATCGACGCCGTAGATCAGACCATACTCCATGCAGGCGGCCATATAGGTACTCTTGTCTGTCGGGTGACGGTCATCCTGGAACCAGCTTGCGAGACCTTCGGCCCCGGCCTCATCATACTCCAGCTGATAGGCATTCATCACGGGGCAAAGTTCCAGTCCGAATTCATCAGCCACCGCACGATAATTGGCAAGGAAGATGTCGTTGAAGGTGGAGAAGTTACTCCAGTCGCCATAGTATGCCCAGTTGACCGGGAGGATTATAACTGCGTTGGGGTTAGGGCAGTTTTCGCGGATGTAATCTACCCAGGTCTTGACATTGGTGCGGAATTTCTCCACGTCTGTACGGGGGAGGGAGCTTTGCTCCTGAAGGATGATATGGCTCCAGGGCTGCGAGCGTACCATCATCTTCGCACCGGGCATACCGTCACCGGCCAGTCCGTCACCCTCTTCCCAGTGTGTCGCGAGAGATTTCCCGAGCAGGGTATGTTTGGTCCATTCGGCATCAGCTCCCATGGCGGAGGCGATGTCGTTAAACATCTTGCTCTGGTCATTGTAGTGGATCAGAGAGTTGTTGAGGGAAAGTACGCGTACCTCAGCCGGATTGACGGGTACAAGAATTGTCTCGACAGGGTTCAGTGTCATACCGACAGCCACCGACTCCACTTTGACAAGTTCGTATGCGGCTACTCCATCCTCACCGAGGGAGACAGTGATATCATAAGTGCCGGGCTTGGTAGCCAGATTACCCTTGGCGCCTCTCTTGAGATTGCCGGCAAGTGGTGATTCCACTGTGGCATCGTCGTTGAGGCCCCAGACACCGGCCATGCCGAGACGCTGATACAGACGCCAGTGTGACAGGCCATCTTCGGCGGCCGTCATTGTGACACGGCCGGTGAATCGGTCGGTGTCCCCTTCGCGCTGGAGTCCTCCGTCAGTGTTCATGTAATTCCAGTTGTTGAAATCACCGACCATATAAATGGTGTTGACACCCTGCATACTCTCGTTGGGCTCGAGCAGGAGGGACGCCATACCGTTTTCGATAGTCAGGAGTATGCGGGAGCAGTTGTAGGCATTGCTGCCACAGGAGATATTGTCATTGACACCGGCGGCGAGGAGATAAGGCTCCGACATAAGGATATTGGTCCCGTTGGAGCCATAATTGCATGAGGCGCTCCAATTGGCATCAGCGACCTTGAATGTGCCCGAAATCACTTTATCGCGAAGTTCGAACGTGGTGTCGCTCAGCTTATTGAACTCCCATTCCTCCATCGCGTCCCATCCATCCACTCCTCGCAGATAGATACCGGAGTGGTTGATCTCCGGAGTGGAGGGATCCACCCAGTCCGGATCCGAGTCAGCAAATACAGCGTCGATGACGATATCGTCGACAGCAACGCCGGGGGCCTTGTCGGGAGATGAGCCGGAGGCCACACTGATATTCCATGCCAGATAGAGGGTTTGTCCGGCCTCCACATGCACGCGGAGATTTCCGGATACAGGGACCTCCTCACAGGGGACTTCCGCCATACCCTCGGTCGCATTGTCGGGAGCGAAGAGAGTCATGAATTCGTCACCGGTGGCAGTCCATTTCTCGCCATCGGTTGATGTATAGAGCTGGACACGGAATCCGGCAGCGTTGGCACCCTTTCTGTATTTCTCGACATTATAAGAGAGCGCCAGATTGGTGATGATGGCCGCAGGATCGGTATTCTCTATCGAGGTCATGACACTGACGCAGCGTGTGCCGTTGGCCACCGTGGTAGACAGTCCACCGATCGCGCGATCGGAATTTGCCGGACCGAAATTCCAGGTGCCGTTCTTGGCATTTGAGGCGAGATTCACACCCCCCTGATACATAACTTCCTGCGAGGCGTCGGCCCATTTGCCGACCTGACGCGGAGAGTTCAGATTCCTGTCGACTTTCCATCCGGCAGGAAGTATGAGTGTGCCTTGGGAAGCCGAGGCATCCCACATGGAATTGAAGTCTTCCCTGACCGAGGGCGCGGCCGAGGAAAGATCCAATCCGAAGGCCACAGCCGGTGTCAACACTACGGAGGCTACGGCGGCAGACTTCAAAAGATTCACAAAAGATGTTTTCATATTAAGTTGATTAGTCTTTGAGCGTGTTGAATTTTCCGGCAAAGTTACATCGCGCTCCGCACCCTGTCAACCTCTGAAAACAAAATGTAGTTATATGGTAGTACTATATACTTGTATTATAGTAATATATCTAATTTATAGGTCCTCGAAAATGTAGCGGAATTATAGACCCGATTACGCTTTTATTCCTCAGATATTAGTCTTGTGGGAGCGCACGTCGGCGTCGAAGGTCGCTCTGACGGTGGCTCGGTTGCGCATGCGTGTGCGGTAGTTGAAGACCGTAGATTCGGAGCAGCGCAGAAACTCAGCAATTCGCGAACTTTCATCTATGCCGAGCCATATGAGGGCATAAATGCGGAGCTCGGTGGTCAGTTCACGGAGTTCTTCGTCAAACCCCTCCTCGGGACGCAGCAGAGAATTGAGCGACCGTATGAAGTCCGGATAGAGGGATAGGAATGAGGTGTCAAAGTTATCGAAAAACTCCTTTATCTCCTTGTTGACATATCTTGATGAGTTGATAGCCTTCCTGACTCCCTCGATGCCATCCTTGACAGCTATTTTTGATAGTGAGGCTCGGAAACTCTCCATCTTACCCAGATAGCTCAGGCATAATTTCATAAACTCCATTATGTAAACCTCCTTTGTCCGACTCTCCTCTTCCAGACGTGCATTAAGCGACTCCATCTCCTCGAACGTTTTCTGCAAGGAGGAATGTGCCTCTTCAAGCTGTCGGGTGGCCAGTGCCAAACGCCGGTTTTTAACCCTGGCGAATCTCAGGCTCAGACCGATACAGACGGTGATGACGACAATTGTGGAGATAAACAGCAGTATAAACGTCCGCTCTCTCCCCTCCTTCTCGGCATAAGCTGCATCAATGGCTGCTAATGTTGAGGCCATTTCCAGCTGACGCTTTGTCGCATGGCCCGAATCATAGTCAGAGGCACTGCGATGGATATACTTATACGCACGGTCAATATCTCCTTTGCGGAGCATATGTAGGGCCAGTTGCGGGAGGGCACGATAGTTGCGCATGCCATTTTCTATATCATCTTTCGCACTGACAGCAAGATACTTCTCTGCCTGCTCGTCATCGTTAAGTTTCTTATACGCCTGAGCTAAGATATAGCTTAGCGATGCTTCCTCTGACGAGCCCCGCTTCAAGCCGGGCAAGGCATCTGAAAGGAGGGAGACGGCCTTCTCCGGTTGCCCCCTGTCAATATACCGGTTGGCTGCAATCGAGATCCTCGCCGGATCTATCGAGAGGACTGAATCCCGATAGGCTGACGTGCGTGACAGATACAGGTCTGCGTGTTGGGGATCTATGGCATATCCCGCGAGCGTACGGTTTATCTGGACTCCAAGCACATAATAGGAGAGTAGAGCGGCGGAGTCCATCGCGGTGCGATCAAGGGTGTCAAATATATCCTCGGCTTCCCGGGTCATATTGCCCTGACCATTATAGAGGGAGGCCAGACGGATAGCGGCATATGTAGCGGCGTTGGGACCGCAATCCTCATTCTCGGCCAGGCGTTTGGCTTCGATGGTCAGTTCCAAGGCCTTACGCAGATCTACTTGAGAATACAGATCAGCGGTTTCCATCAGCAGGGTGAATTTTTCGGTTGGTGACCCGGCATGACCGGCCATAGTCGCGAGACTATCGGCGCGCTTGATCATAGACCCGGCGGCATCCCTCCCGCTACTCAGAGAGTGATCAAGTTCCGACAGATAGTCCGGCACCCGCTCCACGCATCCCCCCAGAAGCACGGAAAACAATATTATAACTGCAAGTACTCTATTTACCATCTTTATCTTTTGCGCAGCTCCCAGCAGGCGACGGCGGCTGCTGCGGCTACGTTGAGGGAATCAACGCCATGGGCCATGGGGATACGCACGGTGTAGTCGCAGGCATCTATCGTAGCCTGCGGGAGTCCTTCACCTTCGGTACCCATGATGAGGGCCAGACGTTCTTCGCGTCGCAGAGCCGGGTCGTCAAGCGACACGGAATCATCCCGCAGAGCCATGGCTGCAGTGGCAAACCCCAGTTCCCGCAACTCCTCCGGGCCCCTTTCAAGTCGTGCCCAGGGCACAAGGAATACCGTACCCATTGACACGCGTACAGCCCGGCGGTTGAGGGGATCGCAGGCGGTAGGTCCGAGCAACACCGCATCCGCTCCCAGAGCGGCAGCCGACCGGAAGATGGCACCTATATTGGTAGTATCGCTCACATCATCAATCACCACGACACGCCTGGCCCCCCGACAGACCTCGGCTGCACTGCGAGCCGGCGGACGGCGCATCGCACACAGGACTCCGCGCGTCAGCGTATATCCCGTCAGCGCCGCCAGGAGGTCACGGTCGCCGGTGTAGACGGGGATCTCATCTCCGAGACGAGACACAATATCGGCAGCGTCACCACAGAGATGACGTCTCTCGCAGAGTAGTGACACCGGGATGTAGCCGGCATCGAGCGCCACACGGATCACCTTCGGACTTTCGGCTATGAATAGCGCCTCGCGTCCTTCGTATCCGGAGCGGAGCTGGGTGTCCGTGAGGGAGGCGTATACCTCCGTCCCCGGAGTGTCAAGTGAATCAATGTCGATAATCATATTCCAAGCAGATTACGCCCCAACCCCCAGACGATAAGTATAATGCCGATACTGATGATGACCGGTGTGGAATAGACGCGGGCATAGAGCCTCGCGTGGCGGCGACGTGTCAGTTCGAGCCATCCCAAGAATCCTATTCCCGGCAATGCGAGCAGCAGAAACGCGTTAGCGTGCCATGCGCCGACTATGTCGCCATGAAGGAGGGCATGAATCAGACGCTGGGCGCCACACCCCGGACACTGCAACCCGGTGAGCATATGCACGGGACACTGCGGCATCCATCTCGCCTCCGCCGGATCAATCAGGAAGTAAACTACCCCTACCGCGCAGACAGCGAGTATCCACAGAGCCGAATGCCACCACACGACACCGGATCTTTCACGGGGTCGGGACGTGTCATTATCGTTCGGTCGCACGCGCTGAGGGGAGGGTGTCACAGCCATCCGGCAATCACCATAGGCATATAGAGCGTCTGCGTCAACACTCCGAGCACGAAAGAGACTATAATCCAAATCTCGGCACGCCGCGATGCACGCTTAGCCCCCTCGTAATCACCGCTGTAATAGCGGGAGGACACCTGCGATCCGAAGACTATCGCTACAATACCGGCAGGCATGCAGCAAAGTATTGTCATCACAACGGCCCAGACAAGATAGGTCGACGGCATAGGGGGCTCATCCGCAGTCCCGTTGTCGTTTTTGAGAGCCACCTGCACACGATTCTGCATACCCGCTCCATAGGGGACCGCGGGGTGCTGAGGAGCCGTGGAGGGTTGGGCGGGGGCATTTTCGCGACGCACTCCGGCGGGGAC
>CAMWHX010000011.1 GCA_947174155.1 uncultured Porphyromonadaceae bacterium | reverse complement strand
ATATCTAATTAATCACTATCAAATATACATATACCTCCATTAGTCACAAATATACCTAAAAATAAGTATTTCTACATATAAAACAATCCGCTAACTTTGCACCCGAAATCATGAGACTCCAGATACTCCACATATTCATCTGTCTGATCGCCCTGCATTCCTCCGCACAACGTCCACAAACTGTCGGTCCGCAGAGTGATGAGCAAGCGCATATAGCTGCCATGTCCGACTCTGCACGTCAGGCATACCTCGACTCGCTTCTACTGCTTCAATCAGACTCCAGGATGCTTCAAGAGATAGTCGTCACCGCTCGCGAAAGTCAGGGGATGACAAGTGCCTCACGTATCGACCGCAGCGCCATGGAGCACCTGCAACCCACCAGCTTCACTGATCTGCTGGAACTACTACCCGGCAATATATCCCAGACCCCCGACATGGGGAAGGCCAACACCATCACCCTGCGTGAGACGGGCACTGTCAGCGCAACCGGTCAGAAGACCGACACGAGCGATGACTATGCGATCACATCCTTAGGCACAGCTTTCGTGATCGACGGCACTCCCGTCAACAACGATGCCGCCTTACAGACCATACCCTCCGCAACCGCCACAGATCCTGAGGGGAAACGTAACACTACCAACAAGGGTGTGGATATGCGAACCATCTCAACCGACAACATCGAGAGTGTGGAGATAGTACGCGGAATCCCATCGGCTGAATACGGTAACCTGACTTCCGGCCTGGTCAATATCAAGCGCCTCAGCAAGGCCACCCCCTTCACAGCCCGTTTCAAGGTCGACGAATACAGCAAACTCTTCTCCGCAGGTAAGGGTATATCAATCGGCCGGCAGGTCATCAATGCCGACGCCGGATACCTGGACTCACGCTCGGACCCGCGTGATCCGCGCGAAAACTACAAGCGTCTCAACGCCTCGATCCGCAGTTATCTGAAATGGGGAGACAAGGAATCTCCACTCCTGATTTCATGGAATATCGGAGCGGACTATACCGGATCTTTCGATAACGCCAAGGTTGACCCGGACCTGAACTACAATAAGATTGATGAGTTCATAAGCCGTTATCACCGTCTGCAACTCAATTCTGACCTCTCCATCCGCCCGGGCCGCATCAGCTGGATCGAAACGTTACGCCTCACAACCGCCGCAACCTATGAGCTGAACCGTCTGACCCGTCGCAAACAGACAGCTCCCCAACGGGCCTCAATCGCCCCCTCCGGCATGGAGGAGGGTGAGAGTATCGGCCACTATCTGCTGCAGGAATACATAGCAGATTTCACCAACGACAGCCGCCCCTTCACCCTCTTCCTCAAACTCAGCGCAGATGGTCGCAAGACCCTCGGCTTATCAGCCCATACCTACAAAGGAGGCGTAGAGTTCTCTCTAAGCAAGAACTACGGTGAGGGACAAATATACGATCTGAGCCGTCCACTCAGCGCCTCGTGGACCACACGCCCCCGCTCATTCAGGAGCATCCCGGCGCTCGATATCGTATCCGCTTATCTGGAAGACAAGTTTACCGCCCCTGTGGGAGCCAATATGCTGGAGATGCAGCTCGGTGTGCGTTCGCAGACACTCGTCGGACTTGACTCCCGATTCGATCTGGCGGGTAAATTGTATCTTGATCCGAGAATCAATATCATGTGGCGCTTTCCCGCCTTCGAGTCAGCAGGCCGATCGATACGCTTCCTTCTTGCGGGGGGCTACGGACTGACCACAAGGATGCCGACCATTGATTATCTCTTCCCGCAGCTACACTACAACGATCTCATACAGCTCAACTATTACGACATCTCCGACCCTCTGTCCAACTCCCTGGTGAGCCTGCGCACATACATCGCCAATCCGACCAACTACCACCTACGAGCCGCCCGTAACCGTAAACTCGAAGTGCGACTCGGAGTGGATATAGGTATGAACCGTCTGTCGGTCACATGGTTCAGCGAGAAGATGCGCTCCGGTTTCCGCTACTCCTCCATCTACGAAGCTTATGACCTGCGCCGCTACGACTCATCGGGTATCATCCCCGGCACACTGTCCGCTCCTCCGGTTCTCGAATCGCTACCCTACACAGACATAAAGGTGCTTGACGGATACCGATACGTCACCAACGGGAGCCGTATCGACAAGGAGGGGATAGAATTTCAGCTGAACACTGCCCGATGGGACCTCCTCGGCACGGCCCTTACCGTCAGTGGAGCATGGTTCCGGAGCCGATACTCCAATTCCCGGATGCTATACGTTCCGGTGAATGATGTGGCGGGAGACACTCCGGTCAGTGACAGGTATGTCGGCCTTTACTCCACAGATGACGGAAGAATCAACGAGCAGTTCAATACCAACTTCATGCTTAACACTCAGATACCCCGCTGGGGTCTCATATTCACCACCTCGGTACAATGCATGTGGTACGTCAGCACACGAAGGCTCCGGGAACAAGGGGTACCCACCTCCTATATCAGTGCCGCAGACGGTCTGCTCCATCCGTATTCCGAAACCGACCGGGATGACACGATGCTGCAATATCTGGTTCGCCACTTCAACGAAACAGCCTACAAAACCCAGACTATCCCGCCGGCTATCTATCTCAATATCAAAGCTACGAAGCAGATAGGGAGAATCCTCAGAATTTCAGCCTTTGTAAACCGTATAGTCGATTATCTGCCTGACTATTCCGTCAATGGGATAACAATCCGCCGTAAAGCCGGAGTCTACTTCGGCATGGAAGCCAACCTTCAATTATAATTTATAATCGGGATTAATCCCGATCAAATGAATCCTCACTAATCACTCATCACTAATCACTATAATGAAGTCTTTTATCCTTTGGCTATGCACTCTCACGGCTACTCTGACATTTGTCGTATCCTGCGACGATCCGCTGACCTCCGGAGAAGCGGCCCGTACATCCGTCACCATCGATGTCACTCTGCCCGACCTGCCTGAAGATGCAGTGGTCGCAGACCGCCTGTATACATTCAAAAGCATCTCCTCCGGGCGAAACTATGAATATACCCCCGGCTCCGAGATTCTCCTCATGCCGGGCCTCTATGATGTCAGTTACTCAGCCAAAGTCTTCATAAAAGGCTCGCCCACGACCACCCTGCGTAGCAGCCTGGCGAGCGTCAGGATAACCGGCTCCACCCTGTCGCTGACGATGTCCGCCTACAATAACATTGAGTCAGATGACCTCATCATCGCCGAAGTCTTCTTTGCGGGTACCCTTCAACCCTCCGGCAATCCCTACTACGGCGATGACTATGTGAAACTGTACAACAACACCGACCACATCATCTATGCCGATGGCCTGACCCTTTTCGAGTCAAAATTTCTGACCACCCGTAAATATGATTATTCTCCTGACATCATGGCCGAAGCGATGACCGTACAGGCACTTTATACCATCCCCGGAGAGGGCACGGAGGTCCCTGTCGGGCCAGGAGAATATCTGCTGCTTGCCGATACCGGGATTGATCATCGCGTGTCAAACCCAAACTCCTTCGACCTGAGCCATGCTGACTTTGAATGGTATGACATCTCGACCCAGCCGAGCGCACTCGATATCGACGGAGCTGTACCAAATCTCGACAAGTGGTATTGCTACACCAAGTCATTCTGGCTACTGCACAACCGCGGATTCCGCACCTTCGGCATCGCCCGCATACCCGTAGAACGCGACACCTATCTTAAAGACTACCTCTACACCTACGAGTATGAAGAGATAACCAATGTCGGCACCTTCCCGATGTCGCAGACTGCTTACCGTCTCCCCAACGATTGGATCGTAGACGTAGTGTCATGCAGCGTGGACTCCGAATATGCCTGGCAGGTATGCGATCCTTCGCTCGACTGCGGATGGACCGGATGTGGCTCTATCGACGGTGACAAGACACGATACTTCCACAGTGTGCGCCGCCGCCTGCTCGAAGTGAAGCCCGATGGGCGGGCTGTCTTCGCCGATACCAACAATTCCTCCACCGACTTCAACCGTATGTGCGTCCCCTCCGAGATCGAAAATCAGGGTACCGCCACGGACGTCACCGGAGGCCACTGCACAACCCGTACGTATGACGGTGTGGTTCCCGTCACGGGACTATGAAGAAAAATCTAATAAGACTATAATTTCATCTGCCGATGATCCCGTCCTTTCTGAAAATCTCCATGGCGGCTCTACTTATGCCCTTATATATACTTGCGGATGACGACGTCTCCTCCTTGCTGTCGACTGTCGCTGAAGAGCGCCACGGTCTGTGGCATATGGCAGAGCTGTCGTATGCCAACCCGGCCATCAATCAGTGGCGCCTACCTTCCGGATATACCGAAGTGTCGGGTTCATTCTCTCAGCGGCGTGACAGAAATAACCCTGATCCGAGGGAGGGTACCGGAGATCGACGGCTGACCATCGGCGCCGTGACCTATACCCGACACCGCTCCTCCACACTCTGGGGAGATGCCTCATACTCCAACGGCAAGACTCTCTCCGTCAGATGGAACGAAACGGGAGACCCCGACCTCCTCTATCCCTATCTGTTGGCCGATTCCATCGGAGGGGATCTCAACCGGGAGGAGTATCGTTTTCATGGCGGATATGCTGCCCACAGCGATCGCTGCGCCTGGGGAGTAGAGATGAGTTACAGGGCGACCCTGGAATACCGCTCCGTCGATCCCCGCCCTCGTAACGTCATAGGCGTCCTCGATATCACCACCGGAGGGATGATACACCTTTGGGGACAATACTTCGGCGGTGTCGAACTGGCATGGAGAAAATATAAGCAAGACAACGAAGTGACCTTCAAGAGCGAGATGGGTGTCGACAAGATATTTCACTTGACCGGTCTCGGCCATCATTACAACCGGTTTGCCGGCACAGGTCTCTCCACCTACTACACCGGCAACCGCTATCTCGTGGGCCTCAATCTCTATCCTGCCGACAGCCGCGGCCTCTTCGCCGCTCTGCACTTGAGCCGCTTTACCTTCACAAATATCCTCTCCGACCTCAACAAACTCCCCATGGCATCCGTGCGTCATGACCAACTCGACGCTCAGGCCGGGTGGCTCTCTCCTGATCATAATACCGCTCTATCGGCTGAGATAGCCCTCTATCGCCGTCACGGCTCCGAGAATCAGTTTGGCGATGCCGCCTCTTCGGTCTATCCCGTCATAGGGAGCAATGAGATGTTTGCCGACAACGCCTTCACCATCTCCGCTACCGGGCGCTGGGGGATGAGGTTCGGACCGGTGTCACGCTTCCACATCGAGCTTCAACCCGGCTGGACCCATCGCACCATCGCCTACGTGGAGCCCTATACTTACAAGGAGATCTCCCGTTTCACCCTGCGCGGAGCCCTGAGTGGAATCCTTCTCGTAGCCCGACACTGGATGCTCGACGCTGACGTAGCCCTGACCACAAGCCGCTCCTCCACCCTCCTCGATACCCGCCTCAGCGTCACCCGCGCCATCGGGCGCAGATACGCAGCCTCCATATCGGGAGGTTACACCCGTGAATCCCGTGAGGGAGAAATGAAGCGAAACCTATATGAAATCAAAATATCCTTCTTTTTTTAGACAATGAAAAAACTACTCCTTCCGGCGTTGCTGTTAGCTGCCGGCATTCAGGCTCTCAATGCCGTAAATCCCATCCCATCCGATCCCGATGTGAGGATCGGCCGGCTTCCCAACGGCCTGACCTATTATATCCGTCACAACGACTCCCCCGAGCATCAGGCCGACTTCTTCATCGCCCAGAATGTCGGTTCGATCAATGAAGAGGAGAATCAACAAGGACTGGCCCACTTCCTGGAGCATATGTGTTTCAACGGCACGAAACACTTCCCCGGCAACTCTCTGATCGAGTATCTTGAAAGCTTAGGTGTCAAATTCGGCCGTAACCTCAACGCCTACACCTCGACCGACGAGACAGTCTATAACATCTGTCAGGTCCCCACGACTCGCCTGAGCGCCTTAGACTCCTGCGTGATGATACTGAGCGACTGGAGCGGCCGTCTGACCCTCGACCCCAAGGAGATAGATGCCGAGCGCGGAGTCATCCGGGGAGAGGCCCGCCAGCGCTCCTCAGCGGCATCACGCATATTGACCTCTATCGCACCCGAGATCTATCAGGGGGGTATCTATGGCCGACGTATGCCCATAGGTAAAGCTGAGGTTGTGGAGTCTTTCAAACCCAAGACGCTGCGTGACTACTACCGCAAGTGGTACCACCCCTCCAATCAGGCCGTGGTTATCGTGGGCGACATAGACCCGGACGCCATGGAGGAGTCTGTCCGCAGACACTTCTCCGATATCAAGGGTGACAGGAAAGCCCGTATATCCTCACGTGTGGAGGTAGCCGACAACGATTCTCCTATCGTGGTCACAGGCACAGACCCCGAGCAGAGCGCCAATATGTTTCAGATCTATATCAAGGAGCCCTCTCTCCCCGCCGCAGAGGTGGGCACCATCTCGCAGATACGCCGCGACTATATGCGCGCTCTGGTGAGCGATATGCTTCTGGAGCGTCTCGATGCCATTGAGAATACACCCGGATGTCCCTGGAGTAATCTGGGGATCGGACTGCAGAAATTTCTCCTCTCCGGCACCCGCGATGCCCTGATGCTACGCGGCACCTCATATAATGCCCTCGATACCCGCCGGGCACTTGATATCCTCAACACCGAACTCCTCCGCGCCTCTCTCCACGGATTTACCGACACGGAGCTGAAGCGGGCCAAGCTCTCCGAGCGCGCCCGGATCAACAGTGCCTATGCCAACTCGGGCTCTGTCTCAAATACGGATCTGGCACGCAAATATGTACGTAACTTTACCCGCGGCAACCTCATCCCCTCGGCGGAGCAGGAGTATAAGATAATGGCGGGCGTGGAGCGTACGACCACACTCGATGATGTCAACGCATACTTCTCCGCTATGGTACGCCCCGAAGGGCGCAACCGTATCACCACTGTCTACGCCACTCCCGAAGATGCCGGCAATCTGACCTCCGATATCCTCACGGCAGATGCAAACTCCATTGACCTGTCGGCTATCACACCGTTCATCGACACCTTCGCCGACCTGCCGCTCATGACGGTCCTCCCCGAACCGGGTGAGATCGTATCGGAGAGCAAGGGGCCCTTCGGCACCGATCTGCTTCTTCTCTCCAACGGTATCAAGGTCTTTCTGCGTCCGAGCGACGAGACCCCCGACGAGATCCTCATCCATGCCGTGAGCCCCGGAGGATTCTCCATGTCGTATGACCCTGCACATAAGGGTATATATAAGGTGATGGATGATGCGTTGGCAGTCAGCGGCTACGGCGGCCACTCCTCGACAGAGCTGCGCAAGCTCCTGGCTCCGCACAATGTCAAGTCTGCTGTCAAGATCGGCAATACCGATGAGGAACTCATCGCCGCCACGACTCCTGAAGACCTGGAGACCGCCCTGCAGCTTCTCTATCTTAAGGCTACCGATATCACACGCGATGACAACGCCTTCGGAGCCATGATGTCGTCACAGCGGTCAAAACTCGAAAATCCCAACCGGTCGGCAACCTTCGCCATGGGTGATTCCATCCATTCGATCGTCTATAACCGCCATCCCCTCGGGGAGAAACTCTATCCCGCGGATCTTGACCGGGTGGATTACGATGATATCATAGCCCTGCACCGTGAGCGCTTCAGTGACATGGGGGATTTCACCTATATTATTACCGGCAACTTTGACCGTGACTCCATCTCCCCTCTGCTGACACGATATGTGGCCTCACTCCCGGCTGCGGGACATAAAGAGCGTGCCCGTGACATCGGCTACGGTTTCTACCGCGGCAACGGTGCCTACACCTATACTCACCCGATGACCGAGACACCGCAGTCCATCACATACACCTTTCTCAACGGCGAATGTGACTACAATCTCGGGAATATCCTGGCGGCCCGCACATTAGGATCCATAGTCAAGAGCCGTCTGCTGACAGAGGTCCGCGAGAAACGAGGTCTGACCTACGGTATCAACTCCCACTGCTCGGTGACAGCCGGGTTCAACGGTCCCGACACACCATCGCGTTTCATAATGCCCGTATATATCAAGGTAGAACCCGGTCATGAGGAGGAGGTGTTCGGAGTGGTCCGCGCCACACTGCGGGATATGGTCGAGACAGGTCCCACAGCTGAAGAGGTAGCTAAAGTTAAAGCCTACCTAAGCAAGGAGATTGCCGACAACCGCACTCAGAACGGTTACTGGGAGACCGTTATCAAGGTCTATGATCAGTATGGCAGGGATATGGACAGCGACTACGACACCCTGCTGACCCGACTGACCCCCGAGTCCATACGCGACTTCGCCGCCACATATCTCCCCGACGCAGACCGGGTGGAAATCAGTATGATCAGTGAATAATGTTGAATTTTGAATGTTGAATTTTGAATTATCAGTGAGTAGGGGGTAGCATCACTTATCACTTATCACTTATCACTTATCACTTATCACCGCTTTATGCGGTGTGCACCTGCGCACACCGCATAAAGCGCTACAAGGCTGAGGACTATCGCTGCTGAAGCGGGGACACCTATGTAGTAGGCGGCTATCAGGCCCCCTGTGCAGCCGAGAAGCGACACCACGGCTGACCAGAGCATCAGCGTGCGGTAGCGGCGCGTGAAGAGTTCGACGGTCATCTGCGGTATCGCCAACAGCGACATCAGCAGCATTATACCTATCATGCGTATGGCCAGCACAATCGCCACGGCCACGAAGACGGTCATCAGAGTGTTGATGGCCGTCACCGGCAGACGGCGCGTGCGGGCGAAATCCTCATCGAAGCTCACCGCCAACACCACTCGGTGGAGCAGCCCGTAGAAGAGTCCCAGGATGACAGCGAACCCGGCGAAGAGCCACAGGTCTGTGCGCGTGATGGTCAGTACGTTGCCGAAGAGGAAGGTGTTGAGCTCCGGCACATAGCCCGATGTCATGAAGATAAAGAGTATACCAAGCGCCATACCCAACGCCCATATCACAGCTATGGCGGAGTCACTGCGCACCCTGCGCCGCGAGAGCCATCCGACTCCCAGCGACCCGGCGACCGCGAAGAGGGCCGCCGTAGCCATAGGGCTGACTCCCAGCCAGTAACCGAGGCCCAATCCTCCGAAACAGGCGTGGGTGATACCGCCGGATATAAACACCATGCGGCGCGTGACGATATACGTACCGATGACTGCCGCCACCAGCGACATGATTCCGATCCCGATAAGGGCATTGCGGAAAAACTCATATTGCAGTAGTTCAAGCATCCGCCACACTGATTAGCACGTCCTCTCCGACGACGGTTACCACATATCCCAGCGCGGGGAGCTGCTCCCAATAGCCGGGGAAGGATTTCGACACGCACCGCGCGTCAGCGATCCGGAGCGTGTGTCCGCAGGCCGCCAGCGGAGCCAAGGCCATCGCCATCCGGTGGTCACCGTGGGGATCTATCCTGACTTCCCCCTCGGTCACGGTTGCCTCCCGGCGACTGCCGTCCCACGACAATGAGTCCTCCCCTATCCGGAGTTCGTAGCCAAGCTCTCCCAAGGCTTCGGCGAGCACCGTCAGGCGATCACTCTCCTTGTGGCGCAGGTTGGCCACTCCGGTTATCTCAAACTTCACCCCGCATCCGCAGGCCATACCCGCCAAGGCCGGCACTAAGTCCGGGTTGTCGGTGCAGTCTACGTGCCAGGTCGGCGCCCCAAGCCAGCGGCGCACTCCGCGTCCGCCACGCTCGATAAGGTCATCAAACTCCTCCACGAGTCGCGCCATGCGGGAATCCCCCTGAAGGGAATCCTCGGCCAAGGCCGGGGAGAAGCGCCACTGCGGCACCTCGTGACCCATATGACGAAGCACCCGGTCACCCTCATAGAAATAGGAGGCCCCGCTCCAATCCGGCTCTATGGCATAAGAGCCGGGAAGTCGGTAGCCGGTCGCGCACACGCGTATCTCCCCCGAGCCACTGTCGCCGCCGACGGCTCCACCCATCGCCTGCATGACCCTCACGGTCATGTCGAGATATGGCATGGAGACCGTGTCGGCATCCACACGCAGTGTGAAGTCACCCTCGCGCACGGGTGCGCTCAGAAGCAGTGCGCTTCCGAACTGCGACGACACCTGCATCATCCCCTCCTCGACGGTGGAGCGCAGTGTCGTGCCGCGCACGTGCCACCCCCTCACACCCCCCGGTGTCTCGGTCTCCATAATATCGGCCCCGGCATGGCGCAGTGCCTCCACGAGGGGCTCTATGGGTCGCTCCATGAGTCGCTGTGTCCCGGAGAGCACGACGTCCGTGCCGGGAAGCGAAGCTGCAACGGCCAGGGCGAAGCGCAATGTGGTGCCACCCTCCCCCACATCCACGCGGTGTGTCTCGTCACCTCCGCTGCGCGAGGCCCCGATGGCATCGAGCACGTGCCCCATGGCCACCGTGTCGTCACACGATGGGAGATTGGAGAGTACACAGGTCCCGCCGCCCAGGAAATCACATACCAGCGCCCGGGCGGCTATACTCTTCGAGCCGGGGACATGGATTGCCACACCCCCGGTATCCTCCTCGGCTTCTATCCCCTCGGGATCGGCCACGGGGCGAGTGCGCCTCGACAGCAGACAGGCGTCGCCATACGAGAGGAAACGGTAATCCCCCTCCAAAGCCTCGCGATAGATCCTCTTCCATTGCAGGGTGTCGGACTTCGGGTCCGCATCTCCGTCGAGGAAGGAGGAGACGAGGAGCAGCAGCGTCGACTGGGATTGATGAAAATTGGTGACCATCATCGAGACTATACGCCAGCTGAACCCCGGGGCTATCATGATGGCTGTGGAGGCTGTCAGGGGTACATCTCCGTGATCCTCCATCCATATAAGGAGAGTGTCAAGGGCCGCTAAGGTGTCGACCTCCCTCACTCCTGGGAGGTAGGCGGTCCACTGGTCCACGTGCATCGACTCGTCGCCGTCGGCAAGCATCGCCCCGAGGATGGGTAGGGATTCGAGGGTTCGCACCGTGGTGGTCCCCACTGCGGTCACGGTACGTCCGGAGGCCACGGCGTCACGCACAGCCTGCACCGTCTCCCGGCTGACACTGAAAGTCTCGGTGTGCATCGGGTGGCCGCCGATGGTGTCGCTCTTGACCGGCTGGAAGGTGCCGGCTCCGACGTGGAGCGTCACCTTGGCCACATCCACCCCTCGGCTCCGCAGACCCCGGAACACCTTGTCGGTGAAATGCAGCCCCGCTGTCGGAGCCGCCACCGAACCCTTGACACGCCCGTAGACGGTCTGATAGTCGGAGGCATCGCTCTCCTCTGAGTCGCGCTGCAGATATGGGGGGATAGGGATATAGCCGGCCGCCTCGACCACGGAGGCGAAGGTGACCTCCGGATCATCCCAACTGAACTCCACATCCTGCGTACCACCCTCACCCGCCACGCGGCGCGCACGCAGGATGACGGGACGGGCTTCACCCTCCACCTCTATATTGAGGGTCCGTTCAAGCGTCTCATCAGGTTTCCACTTCTTGAGATTACCGATCATGCACTTCCACACACATTCCCCCCGCGTCTGGAAGGTGAGCACATAATCCTCCGGCTCCACGGGAGAGAGGAGGAAGACCTCGATGCGTGCCCCCGTGGCACGATGAAACTCCATCCGGGCATTGATGACGCGCGTCTCGTTGCAAACCATCAGCGACCCCTCGGGCAGAAGCCCCGGCAGGTCGCTGAATCTCGCATGTGATATCGTGCCATCGGGGGCACTGATGATCAGTCGACATGCGTCGCGCTCGGCCAGCGGATGGCGCGCGATACGCTCGTCGGGGAGTGGATAGTCAAAATCGGAGATCTCTATGTCTTGTACGGTCATTTTTTCTTGTTTTCATAACGGGCTGATTAATCGTGACTTACGCAAAAATCGACATCGACCCTCAAAATTTTTCCACAAAAATAGCAAAAAAAATTTGCACAGACCGAATTTTAGTCGTAACTTTGCACCGCAATCGGGCGATTAGCTCAGCTGGTTTAGAGCGTCTGTCTTACAAACAGAGGG
>CAMWHX010000010.1 GCA_947174155.1 uncultured Porphyromonadaceae bacterium | reverse complement strand
CGCTAAGATAGAGACTCTGGAATCTCTGGTCCGGGTTCTCGATCCGACAAACACGTTGCGTCGAGGCTATTCGATCACAAGAGTAGAGGGACATGCCATCAGCGATGCCAAAGATCTCCCCGAAGGCACCCTAATCGAGACGACCTTAGCCAACGGCAGACTTACCTCCAGGGTAATTCATAATTCATAATTCACAATTCATAATTGCTCGCTCCCTCTCCAATTCTTCCAATAATTCCAATTACACCAATTCTTCCAATAATTCCAATTACACCAATTCCTCTAATAACTCCAATCAATCACTAAAAAATGGACTCCTACAAATCAGCAATCACCGAACTTGAAGAGATAGTAAGAAAGATGCAGGCCGACGACTGCGACATAGACAGTCTGGCCGGATACACGGCCCGTGCCCTCGAACTCTTGAAATACTGCAAGCAGAAACTCTTCACCACCGACGAGGAGGTGAAGAAGTGTCTCGAAGAGCTCAAATAGTCATTTACATCTGCGGCGAATGAGGAGGGAGGCGAAGAAGGTAGCCGGGCAGCAGAGCATCACCAGCCAGAAGAAGCCCGTGTAGCCGGTCGCTCCGAAGAGACCGAGGGTGTCTATGCGCTCGAAGAGCCATCCCGCCGCCATCCCGGGGAGCATCATGCCGATAGCCATGAAGGCTGTGCAGAAAGCATAATGTGAGGTCTGCGCCTCTCCGCGTGAGAAGTACATCAGATACATCATGAAGGCGGTGAAGCCGAAGCCATAGCCAAACTGCTCAATGGCCACTGCCACACTGATGGTCAGAAAATCAGTCGGCTGACTCATCGCGAGCAGGCAGTAGAGGAAGCAGGGGAGAGCCAGAGCCGAGGCCATCGGCCACAGGCAACGGCGCAGACCGAACTTTGCAATCGCCACACCGCCGACGATCCCACCGGCGAGGAGGGCGATTACACCTACAGTACCGTTGACCACACCGACACTCGCCGTCGAGAGTCCAAGGCCTCCGGCCTCTATCGGGTCGACCAGGAAGGGCTGGACCAGTTTCAGACAGAGAGCTTCCGGGAGACGATAAAGGAGCATGAAGGCTATTGCACCCCACACACCCGGCTTGCGGAAGAAGGTGACGAAGGTCATGCCGAATTCCCGCACGATCGACCGGGTCGTGACACCGGGGAGCGGATGGTCATCCGCCATACGCGGCAACATCCTCCAATGATAGAAAGCCAGCAGGAGAAAGAACAGGGAGAGTCCGACGAAGGTCGCTCCCCAGGCTTTCGGGACACTCCCCCAGTGCTCCTCGAGCATACCGGCTACAATAACCAGCCCCCCCTGTCCAAGCACACTCGCCAGCCGGTAGAAGGTGCTTCTCACACCGACGAAGGCGGCCTGCTGCTTTGAATCGAGAGCCAGCATATAGTAGCCGTCAGCCGCTATATCGTGGGTCGCGGAGCAGAAGGCGGTCAGCCAGAAAGCAGACAGGGTCATTGCGAGCCATCCCGACGTAGGGAGGGAGAGCCCGACAGCCCCCAATGCCAAACCGATCAGCAACTGCATCAGAAGCACCCATTTGCGTTTGGTAGAGAAGATGTCTATAAAGGGGCTCCAGAATGGTTTGATGACCCACGGCAGGTATAGCCAACCGGTGTAGAAGGCCATCTCGGCCTTCGAGAGCCTCATGTTGACATACATCAGCACCGTGAGGGTGTTGACGGCGAAATAGGGGAGACCTTCCGCCACGTATAGGGTAGGGATCCAGGCCCAAGGGGTATTGTCGGTTCGTTTCATGACGCAAAATTACACAAAAAACCGTTAAATTCTCCGAAATATTTCCCCCTTTTTGGCAGGAGACTTATTTGTGTGGCTGAGAGATGTAGAAAGAATTGTTAATAATTACTGCCGGAGGGAGAAATGTTAAAAGAATTGCCGATTTGTTTCGTTTTTGATTTATGTTCAGTGCAAATCGTCACTTTCATGCTTACTTTGCCATCATAACCTACAACATATGAAAAGAACTCTACGAAATATCCTATTATCCTCCACGCTCCTTGCGGCTCCGGCAGTATGGGGTGTGAGAGCTAACCCGCAGGCGATGCCCGTCGTGCAGCCTGACGGCACCACCGTAATGACCCGTCTCGTCGGTGACGAGCACTTCCATTATTACGTCACCGAAGACCTCATCCCGGTCGTGGAGGGTCAGGATGGATACCTCTACTACGCGGTAACTGACGGGGAGGATGCGCTCCGTCCCGGAGCCCTGCGAGCTACCGATGCAGCCTCCCGCACGGAGGCTGACCGCGCATGGCTACGCTCCAATGCCCCTCTCGAAAAACTGCGTGCGGTGATTGACAAGCAGTCACGTCCGGCGGCGAACCGCGCTCAGGCACGCAATGCCAAACGTCGTGTCCAAAACACCGTCTTCCCCGCTACCGGAGAGCAACGCGGACTCGTGATACTCGTCGAGTATCAGGATGTGCACTTCACCGTGCCCGATGCCAACGACGCCTTCACCCGGATGCTGAATGAGCCCGGTTATTCCGACTACGGAGGCACCGGATCGGCACGTGACTGGTTTATCGACAACTCTCTCGGCGTTTTCACTCCCGACTTCGATGTCTACGGCCCTGTCCGCCTGGCCAACAACCGCGCCTACTATGGAGCGAATTCCGGGGGCGAGGATGTACGCGCCGAGTATATGGTCATTGAGGCCTGCGCACAACTTGACGAAGAGATTGACTTCACTCAGTATGACCGTGACGGCGACGGGATAATCGACAACGTGTTTGTCTTCTATGCCGGTTATGGCGAGAATCTCGGTGTGGCTGCCGGAGCCGATTGCGTATGGCCGCACTCCTACGACATCATGGAGGCCACGAGTGTCCCCTACGTCCACGACGGTGTGCGCCTCAACCACTATGCCTGCACCAACGAGATCGACCTCACCAACCTGATGGACGGTATCGGAACCTTCATCCATGAGTTTTCCCACGTCATGGGTCTCCCCGATCTCTATGCTACCAACTACTCCTACGCCTTCACCCCCGGCACCTGGTCGGTCATGGACGAAGGACCGTATAACAACAACAGCCGCACACCCCCTTACTACTCCGGTTTCGAGCGTTACTCCCTCGGGTGGCTCACTCCCCGCGAGCTGACCGGACCTGCCAACGTCAAGCTGGAATCAATAGCCTCCAATCAGGCCTGCCGCATATCCACCGCCAAGGAAAACGAGTACTTCATACTCGAAAACCGTCAGCAGAAGGGGTGGGATAAGTATATACCCCACCATGGGATGCTGGTGTGGCATATCGACTATAACGAAAATATCTGGAAATACAATACCGTCAACGACCGCCAGTCTCACCAGTATGTAGACATCGAGGAGGCCGACGGCACACAGAGTGACTCCTCGAGAGAGGGTGACTGCTTCCCCGGACTCGAAGGTATAACCTCCTTCACCGACGACACCACCCCCTCGATGCTTTCGTGGGACGGTTCGCGTCAGGATAAACCCGTCACCGAGATTCGTGAGAGCAACGGCTACATCTATTTCAGTGTCTGCGGCGGTAAGGCGATCGTGATTCCAACCGTCACACTCGAAGCCGAGGATGTGCATGCTGAGGGATTTACCGCCCGCTGGGAAGCCGGAGAGCCCGGTTGCGAATATCGACTGTCGGTCTATACGGTGGCTGACGACGGCACAGGCCGTCCTACGGTCAGCTATGCCGAGGGCTATCGTGATCTCAACACCGGCGCGGCGACATCCTGGGAGGTCACCGGTCTGCGCCCCGGCACGGAATACCGTTACAGTGTGCGTGTCGTCGACACTCTCAGTTCACTTGAAAGTGTGGCCTCCAACGAAACCGTTGTCACCACCCTCCCTCCCGAATTCCGCCATCTGAGTCCTCAGCTCCTTGAAGCCGAGGGTGTCGATGAGTCGTCATTCACGGCCCGCTGGACTCCGGTCGAGGGTGCCCGGACGTATCTGCTGAGTGTGTACTCGAAGGAGTTCGGAGCTTTCGATGAGGTCAATGTCGATTTCACCGGTGGATACACCGCTCTTCCCGAGGGATGGATCTCGACTTCACGCCAGACTTACGGCTCTACGGCATACAGCGGTCAGGCTACCCCCGCTATGCGCTATAACGTCAGCGGTCAGTATCTTGAAAGCGCAGTCTATCCCGATGAGGTGCGCGGACTCAAATTCTGGCATCGCGGAGCGGCAGGCAGTGAAGGCAGCAAACTTACCGTATTCGCAGGTGACGGTATCCAGTGGAGCCCCGTGGCTACAATAGAGACCGACAATGCCACCGGAGGAAAAATCTGGGATTCCGCCGAGCAAATCGCCGCCTGGCCCTCCGGGGTAACGGCCGTGCGCATCGTAGGCGATCTCACCGATAAGGGTTCGATAGCCTTGGATGACGTCACCCTCTATCATGGTGGAGACATGACCGTCACACACGTCGATGGATTTGAGAAGTATGACACCGGTGGTGAACTCTCATGCCGAGTGACAGGCCTTGACGCTGACGGAGAATACTGGTATGCAGTCCGCGCCGTGGATAGCGATGGAGCCCACTCAGCCCTCTCGAAGGAGGGTGTCATCAGGACCTCCACGAGTGGTGTGTCAGCGATAAGCTCCGATATCCGTGTCAGCACCGATGGTACGGGAGTCAAGGTGACAGCCCCCTCCGGGATCGGAATCCTCCTCTGCGATATGTGGGGACGTACGATAGCAGCAGCAGAGTCGGCAGAGGGTGAGACACACCTGAGTGCTCCTCACTCCGGAGTGTATCTCCTGCGCGTCGGGACACGCACATTCAAGCTCATGCTTTGATCAATTGAAGAAATAAACACTTAACATTACATACCTTTTATGAAATCAAGCACAATCAGACGACTTTCTCTGACGGCACTCGGAACCCTCCTTCTCGCGGGGAGTGCCTCAGCGGTCGCTCCCGCGTATGGCAGGGTCCATCCGCATGACGGAGCGAAGCAGCAACCCGTCTCCCGTGCCAAAGCACGTGCCGGAGCAGACCCGGTGGCCGCTCTTATGGCTCCGCGTCTCAAAGCTCAGAACGGAGACTTCCGTAGCTTCAAATCACAGCGTTCACCCGGCGACCTGGGGAAGACCTCATGGACTCCTACCGAAATGCTCGCTCCCGCAAACGTCACCTCAGCCGAGGCCTCGCGTATCTATGGCGGCGCGATCTTCGCCGATGACTGGACCAACGACAATCAGCCCGTAGGTATATATTCCTTTGACAAGAGCGACGGCTCCACACTCCGCGGTGAGGCAGTAGGCGATGACTATATCGTCACCGGAGGAGGTGTGTTTGCCAACGGCAAGTATCACTTCGTAAGCTACATGAATTTCATGGGCATGGTGCTCGCCAACATGTACACCTGCGATATCACCGATTGGGAGATAGAACGTGCGCTCCCCGTCAAGGCGGGAGCTATCGCGCAGGATATGGCCTATGACCCGACGACAGGTAATGTCTACGGATGCTTCATGAATGACGACGCCGACGGTTGGGTCATGGGTGTGCTCGACCTCGAGTCCGGCCAGCGCCGCAAGCTCGTCGACCTCGATATCATCATCCTGACCGTAGGTGTAAACTCCAAAGGTGAGGTCTACGGTATCGGTATTGACGGCAACCTGTATCAATTTGACAAGGAGACCGGAGCCCGTACCCTTATCGGTCATACCGGCCGCTACCCGATGTATTCCGCTTCGGGATGTTTTGACCTCAGGAATGATGTGTTCTACTGGGAGTGTATCGAAGCCAATGCCAAGGGTAATATCTACACAGTCGACACCAAGACCGCCGAGACCACTTTCATGACTACCGTGGCCCGCAATATGGAGTTGACCGGTATGTTTATCCCCGTCCCCGAGGCAGATGACGCAGCTCCCGCCGCCGTCAAGACCCTGATCATGGATTTCGATAAGGATGCCCTGGAGGGTGATATTATGTTCCTGGCCCCCAAGGAGCGTTTCGACCTGTCAGGCAATGTCGAAGGCCCCCTGAGCTATGTGCTCACCGTCAACGAGGAGGAGCAGGCCCGAGGCGAGACTAACCCCGGCGAGACAGTGACGGCCCATATCTCCGTGCCCGCACCCGGATCATATCGCGTAGCCGTGACAGTCTCCAACTCCGTCGGAGCCTCCCCCATCAAGATGACTCAGTTCTGGATTGGTGAGGATATGCCCGTTTCTCCCGCTGCCGCCACTCTGGCCAAGGGTGACGTGGAGGGTGAGCTGAAGGTGAGCTGGCAGGCACCCACAAAGACAGTACACGGTGGATACGTGGACCCGCAGGGTATGACCTACACCGTATACCGTATGCCCGAGGATATCAAGATAGCCGACGAGATCACGGAGACGGAGGTTACCGACGTCGTGGATCCCAACGGTAAGCTTACATCATACTGGTATGAGATCGTGCCCTCCTACAAGGGAACACGTCTTGATATGTTCAGCTCCAACCATGTCGGAGTCGGTATCGCCCAGCTACCGTATTTCAACAGTATCCAGACCGAGGAGGACTTCGAGCTCTTCACCGTGGTGGATGCCAACGGAGACGGAGAGACCTGGCATTTCGACACCATCTGGACGGCAGCCCGTATCAAGTACAGCCCCGCCAACGGCTATAAGATGCCGATGGACGACTGGATGATGACACCTGCATTCAGACTTGAAGCCGGTCGTGTCTATCGTTTCAACCTTCGTGCCCGTTCCTATGCTACCCATTATCCCGAGCGTATCGAGATCAAGGCCGGCACACTGCCTACCCCCGAGGGTATGACCTACACGGTGGTAGCTCCCGTCACCGTAAAGGGTGATGAGACTCCCGTGCTCGAAGGATTCCTGACAGTGGACGAGCCCGGCATCTACTACTTCGGTATCCATGCGTGCAGTAAGGCCGACACCATGTATCTCTATGCTGACGAGATGATGGTGGAGGAAGGTCCGCTGGTAGGTGCTCCCGCCGCTGTCACCGATCTGACTGCTACGGCAGGTGCCAACGGCACTCTTGAAGCTACGCTGGACTTCGTGCTTCCCACCAAGCTTGTCAACGGCGAGTCTATCGACAAGCTCGACAAGGTCAAGATCTATCGTGAAAACCGTGTGATCGCAACTCTTGATGCGACCGCTCCCGGCTCCAAGATGAGCTATACCGATACCGGTGCCCGCAACGGTGACAACAACTATATGGTGATCTGCACCAATGGCGAGGGTGACGGCTTCGAATCCAAGGTGACCGTCTATGTCGGTCATGACCGTCCGGGTCTCCCGCTGAATGTGCGTGCTGTGCGCCGTGGCAATGACGTAGTGCTGACCTGGGATGCTCCCGAGTCGAGCGAAAACGGTGGTTACTATGATCCCTCGGCTCTTACCTACACGGTGCTTCGCGCTGTGGACGAGGTGGAGCTCACCACTACCGAGACCGGTCTGACGTTTACCGATTATGACGTGCCGACCTACGGCTTCCGTCAGGAATTCCATGCCTACTATGTCTATGCCCAGTCTCCCGGCGGTTATGGCTACGGTCAGATTTCCAATGTCGTGGCCGTAGGTGAGCCCTTCGAGATGCCCTTCGTCGAGACCTTCGCCGGTGGTGTTATCGTCAATGAGCCGTGGGATGTCCAGAAACCCGATTGGGTTGAGGGTAATTGGGTGCTTCGTCTCGAAGGTCAGTATCCCGATGTGGAGTCGCAGGATCCCGACGGCGGTCTCGTATCGTTCGTGCCCGAGGAGGGTGAGGATACAGCCACTCTGACCAGCGGCATGATAGACTTCACCGGAGCTACGACTCCCGTAGCTGAATTCTGGTGGTATGACACCCCCGACGCTTTCGATACCGTCAAGATGTTTGTAATCCCCGACGGCGGCGAGCCCGTCCATATGACTACGGCTGCTCTGTCGACGCTCCCGGGCGATCCCTGCTGGCGCAAGACCACTGTCGACCTATCGCAGTTTGTCGGATGCAAGAACATCCAGGTGTCTTTTGAGGCCCGTTCGGCCTACGGATATACCAATATCCATCTTGACAACATCCGCGTCAAGAACCGCTTCGAGAACAACATCACCATGGGTACGCTGACAGCCCCCGAGCGTATGCGTGCATATGACACCAATGTCGTCAAGGTGAATGTGGAGAATACCGGTATCGATGTCGTAGACTCCTTCAATGTGGAGCTGCTCCGTGACGGCGACGTGATCGCTACCTCCGAGGTGAAGAGCCTGAAACCTGATGAGGTCCGCACACTGAACTTCGACGTTGTGCCCGAGTTCAACTGGAAGGAGGATGTGATCCTTCAGGCCCGTGCTGACTATGGCCGCGATGAGTTTGCCGGTGACAACCTCTCTAACGCAATCCCTGTCAATATCATCCTGCCGACACTCCCCTATGTGGAGTCTCTGACCGGTAAGGTCGACGACGACAATCATGTCGTTCTGGAATGGGAGGAACCCGTCATGCCCACACCCGGCGACGGTCCCAAGACTGACGACGTTGAGGATTACACCCCCTTCACTATCCGTAATTTCGGTGAGTGGCTGACAGTAGACGTCGACAAGCAGACCACCTTCGGTATCCAGGGTCCCACCGGCGGAATGCTCGGTTATCCCAATGCCGGTATGCCCATGGCCTTTATGGTATTCAGTCCCTCTGCCGCCGGTATCGACACCGAGTATGGCGATGGCACTCCGACTGACTGGGCTCCCCACAGCGATGATCAGTTCTTCGCCTGCTTCGCATCCGAGAATGAGCCCAACGACGACTGGCTGATCTCCCCGATGCTACCCGGCATCGCCCAGACCATCAGCTTCTTCGTGAAGTCGCAGACAGCTGAATACGGTTACGAGAAGTTTGAGGTCTACTATTCTACCACCGGAAGCGCCATCGAGGACTTCGTGATGATCGGTGACCGTCGTTCCGCTCCTACCGTATGGGATGAGGTGACAGTCGATCTCCCCGAGGGTGCACGTTACTTCGCTATCCGCTGCGTATCGGATGACTGCTACATCTTCATGGTGGACGACCTTACATTCATCAGTCTCTCCAACTATCCCGAGGAGCTCTCTCTGATAGGCTACAATGTATATCGTGACGGCGAACTCCTGACAGTTGATGAGCCCGTGGCAGATCCGATGTATGTCGACACTACGGCTCCCGGCGGTGATCATGTCTACACCGTGACAGCCGTCTACGATAAGGGTGAGTCACGCCTCTCCAAGGGTGTCAGCATCTCCCTGAGCGGTGTTGAGGCCATCGAGGGTCTGAGTGTGGCCACCGTACCCGGTGCCATCGTGATACGCGGAGCCGAGGGCTTGCACCTCAGTGTGGCTGACCTCGCAGGCCGTGTGATAGCCGACCTTACCGCCGAGTCGGTACAGCGTGTCGCAGTTTCCTCCGGAGTCTACACCGTGACAGTCGAAGGCAAGACCTTTAAGGTTATTGTAAGATAATAGGATTATTAATTGGTTAGAGGGCGCTCCCGGTCAGACGGGGGCGCCTTTTTACATTTATAAGCTTCCTATATTTGCATATACCAAAGGAAATATCTACTTTTGCAGAGATAATCACCCTATGCAACGCCGGCTGACCTATGGAGATAGCTGAAATGATACGATCTGTGGCTCCCATGAGCGACGAAGGACTCTCACTCCTGGAGCCCCTCCTGACCCCTGTGTCCATACGACCGGGCACTATGATCATAGAGGAGGGGGCGGTTTCCCGTCACCTCTACTTCATAAAGTCAGGATGCCTGCGTAATTTCGCCCTTGACGACGGGCGGGAGCAGACACGGTGGTTTGCGGTAGATGGAGATCTCGTGGCTTCGATGCACTCCTTTGTAACCGGAGAGCCGGCCATAGCCTCTGTCGAAGCCCTGACGGATGTGGAGATGTATCAGGCGCGAATCAATGATATCAAGGCCCTGACCGAGAAGAGCCACGAGTGGGCCCTGTGGGCCTGTAGATACCTCTGTGACGGTCTGTACGTGCTCGAACGCCGTTACACCTTCCTCGGTCATGGAGATGCCTTGACGCGATATGCCAACCTGCAGCGTATGCGTACGTTTGCCATACTCAACCGGATTCCGCTGCAATACATTGCCTCATACCTCGGGATCACTCCCCAGACCCTGAGCCGTGTGCGCCGCAAGCTCTCCAAGTGCTGACGCCGTAATATACAGACGAAGAGGCTCCGATGGATGGTCCATCGGAGCCTCTTCGTCTGTATCTGAGGTTATTCGGGGGCTCAGTAAATTACCTTGGTGGTCGATGTGCGACCGTCGGCGCCTGTGGCGCGGCGGATGACGATCTGACCCTTGGCGGGATTGGAGATACGCATACCCTGCAGGTTGAAATACTCCGTAGTGGCGTTCTGATCGACGGGAAGTGTGTCAACCCCTACATAATCTACACCCTCCAGCTTGATATAATCCACCATGATGGGTATGTACCAGTTGGTGGTTGATTTCTCAAGCGTGGCGAGCAGACGGAGCTGCATCATATCCACATCGTCGAGACCTGAGAAGGATACGGTCTCCTGTTTCCAACCCTCTTCCTCGCCACGGAGGGAGCCTTCCCAGAGGGTCATGGGCTCACGACTGCCGAAGAATGTTAGGTCGATAGCCAGTTTGCCTGAAGCGTCGGGGTGAGTGAAGTAGCTGAAAGTCAGCTGTCCTGTAGCATATTTGCTGAAGTCCATACGGGAAGTTGTGTAGCCCGTTGTGCCGGGAGTGGCGTACTGGCTGACCGAAACATATGCCATGCCGTGGTTCGCGTTGGGATAGCCCTGCGGATAGAAGTTCAGCCATTCTCCCTTGGGATTCTCACCATAGGCCAGTTCACCGACATACCACTGCAGATCAGTATCGTCAATCTGTTCTACAGACCAGATATTGTCGGCAGCATAGTCATAATCATATTTGCTGAAGGTCTCGACGAAAGGCATCTCGATAGCCGGACCGACTGCAATGGCCGGAGTGATACCACCGTATGCGGAGGTGCCGAGATCATTATGGGCTATCACACGCCAGGACATCGTCTGGAGAGTCGTGATATCATCGAGCGGGTCGATTACTTCGGTCTCTGCGATATTCTCTGCAATGAGCTTCGTCAGAGAGTAATCCTCGTAGCGGTATACGTCATAGCGCAGGGTCGCCGGATCAACATATCCTGCGGGATACCCTTGACCCTTGGTCGAAGGTTTCCACGTGATGAGAGCACCCTCGTCGGTCAGAGTAGCGCGCACATTGGTGGGGGAGTCGGGTGCGTCCTCGAAGAGTCCTATAGTAACGGCGTTGTAAGGCATACTTTCACCCCACTGCCATGAGGTGTAGCCGGTATAGGTATATACACCCTTGGGCATGGGCTTGCCGTCGTTGTCATCGACTACAGTGAAGGCCTGGCCCGCGGTGGCGTTGTCGGTACGCCAGATTACGACCGGCTCACGCGAGGGCGCGAAGTCGATATCATCATCATCTCCCTCCTCGGTATCGCGGGGAGCGAAGGTACGGGTAATCCATACAGAGGCGGGCACGAAAGGTATGTCACACTCTTCGTCGACTCCGTCAGGAGCGGAGAAGGTGAGGGTGATGGGACCGGTGATTGAAGCTGCCTCACCGACCATGTCGGAGATATCCTTAGGACGGAACCCGGCAAGTACGGTAGAGGTGCCCTGTCCCCATTCATTGGTAGATACCTGATCACCCAACCATACGTTAGCGGCATATTCCCAGGTCTCGCCGGCGGATATTTCCGTGTCTACAAATGACAGGGTTGCTCCCGGCATGACATTGGTCTTCTCCATGATGATTGTCTTCGGACCGTCGGGATTATTGGGTTCGTAACGCACGACCAGGAGGCGTGTCAGAGGTGTGGTTATCTCCTGAGAAGGGATATCCTCCCACCAGTTACCCTCGGTGTGGGTGGGAAGAAGGATACTGCCCTTGATGACGGGGTTATTGTCCACGACCGAAAACTGACATTCGAGTGTCACGGCGTTGGGAGGTGTCAGATAGTCGGCTACAGGGGACACCCGGGCCGTCTGCACGGGAGCGGAGACTTGGGCCATGACAGGCTGACCGGCTCCAACCGCCAAAATGCCGGCAAGCAAGAGAGATGCGTAAGTGTAGTGCATAGTTAGTGGTTTATTGGTTTACTATTAGGGGAAGCCTGTTATCCGCTTCGGCTGACAAGAGGTCCGGGTAAAGACAGAATGTCACCAATCGGCGGATTCCGGGGAACTTCCCGGTCGCAAATTTAATGAAATAAATCCAAATATCTACTGAACATAGGTTAAAAATCACACGACCTCACCCTAAAA
>CAMWHX010000009.1 GCA_947174155.1 uncultured Porphyromonadaceae bacterium | reverse complement strand
ACTACGAGCAACGTGTTGCAGTTCTTCACCGAGGGTGGCGACAAGGTCTCGATCAGTCCCTCAGGCACGGAGCCCAAGATCAAGTTCTACGTTGAGGTGCGCGAGGATATGGGCGATAAGTCCAACTATGAGGCCACTGTCAAGAAGGCTGAGGCGCATATCGACGCTATCATGAACGACCTGATCAAATAAACAGTCATTCAGAAAGCTAAAATGATAATTGCGGGCCGGTTACCGAATTCGGTGCCGGCCCGCTGTTGTCATAATTTTGAATTTTGAATGTTGAATTTTGAATTGTCGAGGTCTCGGGATTAATCCGGTCTTTTCCCGATTAGTCTCGATTATGAATTATGAATTATGAATTGTGAATTAGAGGAGAAGGTTTCCTGGCCCGGGGGGACTATGATCTATCCGCTACCGGCTGTGCTGGTGACTTGTGGCACCAAGCCGGAGGAGTGGAATATGCTGACCATAGCCTGGACCGGTATCACCTGTACCAATCCGCCGATGTGCTACATATCGGTGCGACCCGAGCGAACCTCTTATCCCCTGATAGAGAAGTCGATGGAGTTTACCATCAACCTTACTACCACCGATATGGCCCGCTCCACAGACTGGGCCGGAGTGAAGTCGGGACGTGACTTCGACAAGTGGAGGGAGACAGGACTCAACCCACTCCCCGGGGAGAAGGTCTCATCACCGACCATCGCTGAGTCCCCGCTGAGCCTCGAATGTCGGGTCAAGACAATGTTGCCTCTCGGGAGTCACACTATGTTTCTGGCCGATATCGTGGGAGTACGTGCCGACAAGCGCTACCTGGACCCCGAGACCGGTACGTTCCGACTCGACCGCGCCGGACTGATGGCTTACAGCCACGGATTCTATTACGAGCTCGGGGAGGTCATCGGGCGCTTCGGGTTTTCAGTCAAAAAACCGGAAAAGAGAAAGAGATAAGATAAGCAATAGAGATAGAGATGAATAGAGAAGAACTGCGCGGACGGCAGCTGGCCGTCACCGCGCTCGCCACACGATATTGCGTCACCCTGGAGCAGGGAGAGAGCATGGAGCGTGATGAGTTTGTCGCTGCCATCCTCGGAATGCTTCCCCGCCTCTACTGGGAGTTTGCCGAACTTCCCACCCGCGCCGAGGATGAAGATAGTGTCAGCCTCGGAGAGGATGAGGAATCCCCGTTTTACGGAGACTACGTCGACGAGGAGCACTACGATCAGGTGCGCGCCTCCGTCGCCCGGATCATGGGTGAGCAAGATACCTATCTCGAAACCTTCGAGGAGGATATGCAGTATAGTGATACCCCTATCGGAGCCTCCATCTCCGAGGGACTCGCCGACATCTTCCAGGCTCTGTATAACTTCGTCTCCATCGTCAAGGACACCGACGGCGAGGAGTTGGAGAGAGCCTACGGAGCTTGCCGTGATCAATTTGAGGATTACTGGGCACAGACACTCTGCAACGTCATGCGTCCCCTGAATGCAATACGATACAACAAACTACCATGAAGATTGAAAAACTTTTGAAGAGGCTCGACGCCTCGACGGCCCCCTTCCAGGCTGTGGCTACCATGCGCTGTGAGCTGGATAAGGCCGGATTCAAGATGCTCAATGCAGCCGACCACTGGACCCTTGAGCCCGGCGGAAAATATATGACCACCATCAACGGCACCGCCCTCGTAGCGTGGGTGCAGGGTGCGAAGTCCGCTGCTGAAACCGGGTTCCGCATCATAGCCTCCCATAGTGACAGCCCCTGCTTCAAGATCAAGCCCAACGCCGAGATCTATGGTGACGGCGGAGTGGTGAGTCTCAACGTGGAGAAATATGGTGGAGGGATCATGTACACCTGGTTTGACCGACCCCTCTCGATCGCCGGGCGCGTGATGATGCGTGTCGGAGAGGATGAGGATCCCCTCCATCCCCGCGAGATACTCGTGGACCTGAAACGCGCCGTGGCCACAATCCCACATCTTGCCATCCACTTCAACCGCGGTGTCAACGATGGTAATCCCCTGAGCGTTCAGAAGGATATGAAGCCCGTTATGGGATATTTTACCCCGGAGCGAATCGAGGAGATGAAGAAGCAGGGGGGAGCCCTGCGCGTCATGCTCGGAGAGCATCTCGGAATCAATCCCCTCGATATCACTGACTACGAGCTCTGTCTCTACCCCCTCGAACCCGCCGCGCTCGACGGATGGGATGGCCGAGAGTCACCCTACTATCAGTCAGCGCGTATCGACGATCTCTCCATGGCCTATGCGAGCCTGGACGCCATGCTCGAACGCTGCGAAGAGAGTGTCGCGGCGACACGCGTGATGGCCGTCTTCGACAACGAGGAGACCGGGAGCGGCACCAAGCAGGGAGCAGGCTCCTCATGGCTTCGCACACTCCTCGAGAGAGTGGCGGGCGGGAGCGAGGAGCTGCATCGAGCCGTGGCCAGCAGCTTCATGATCTCAGCCGACAACGCCCATGCCTGGCATCCCAACTACAACGACAAGTACGACCCGACCAATCATCCAGTCATCGGAGGTGGTCCCGTCATCAAGATCAACGCCAACTGCAAGTATATGACCGACGCTTCGAGTGCAGCTACCTTCCGCGCCCTCTGCGAGAGAGCCGGAGTGAAGTGTCAGACATTCGTCAATCACGGCGACGTGGCCGGAGGAAGCACGCTGGGCAATATCCTGACCTCGCAGCTCCCCCTGCGCGGTGTCGACATGGGGTGTGCCATATGGGCCATGCACTCCGCCCGGGAGACGGCCGGGGTGAGCGATCATCTCGACACTGTGAAGGTATTCAGCGAATTCTGGAGGGGATAATAGGGTAAAAAACGAGGTTAAAGGCGCAGAATTTGGTAGAACGGGATAAAATCGCTAAATTTGCACCTTAGAAAACCAGAATCCTACATAGGAAACTCAGAATACACCAAATATAAAGATGAACGTAAATTACGAAAAGCTTGACGACGTGAACGCCAAGGTGGTGATCACGCTTGACGAGAATGACTACGCCGACAAGGTAAAGAAGCAGCTCAAGGAGATCGGTAAGAAGGCAGCGGAGCCCGGATTCCGTGCCGGTAAGGTCCCCGCAGGCATCATCGCCAAGAAGTATGGCAAGAGCGCCAAGTACGAGGCTGTCAACCAGATGGTGAGCGACGCTCTGTATGACTACATCAAGGAGAACAAACTCGCAGTGCTCGGCAACCCTGTAGCCGTGGCCGACGAGAACTTTGATATCGACAACAAGGACTTCACCTTCACCTTCAAGTTGGGTCTGGCTCCCGAGATTGACACTCATGTCAATAAGGATCTGCACATCCCCTACTACAACATCCAGGTGAGCGACGAGCTCGTGAAGAAGCAGGACGAGGCCCTTCGTCGTCGCTTCGGCAAGCAGGAGAGCGGCGAGGAGGTAGACGGCACAGCCCTCGTGAAGGGTGTCATCACCGAGCTTGACGCCGAGGGTCAGCCCAAGGCCGAGGGTATCGTGGTTGAGGATGGCATCGTAGCTCCCGAATACTTTAAGAGTGAGGAGCAGAAGAATGCCTTCATGGGCAAGAAGGTAGGCGAGAGCCTTGTCTTCAATCCCGCAGCCACCTGCGACGGCTCCGCTACCGAGCTGGCCTCGATGCTCCACATCGACAAGGACCAGACCGCCGAGCACCACGGTGACTTCCGCTTCGACATCAAGGAGATCATCGTGTTGAAGCCCGCCGAGCACAATGAGGAGTTCTACAACGCTGTCTTCGGCAGCGATAAGGTCCACAACGAGGAGGAGTATGACAAGGCCCTGCGCGACATCATCGCCGACGGCCTGCGTCGCGACAGCAACTACCGCTTCACTCTTGACGCCAAGGATGCCATCGAGAAGGCAATCGGTGATATCGTGCTCCCCGATGAGGTCCTCAAGCTCTATCTCAAGCAGCAGAATGAGGCTCTGACCGACGAAAACGTCGACGAGCAGTATGCAGCCATGCTGCCCCAGTTCCGCTGGGAGCTCATCCGCGATGCCATCGCCCGTCAGCTGGAAGTCAAGGTAGGTGAGGAGGATCTCCGCAACCTCGCCATGGCTCTCGCCCAGCAGCAGTTTGCACAGTATGGCATGGCCAGTGTTCCCACAGACGTGCTCGAGCGTTATGCCGGTGAGATCCTGAAAGACAAGCGCTACCACAACCAGCTCGTCAACCAGGCTGTCGACATCAAGCTCTTTGACGCTATCCGTCAGGCTGTAAGCGCCGACGAGAAGGACGTGACCGTAGAGGAATTCAATGCCCTCTTCGCTCCTACCGCCGAAAACGCCGAGTGATACTGACACTTCAATCCCCGGTGTCACATGACGCCGGGATCTGAGCACGCGCCGAGCGCGTCAGCCAAGATACGCGTTTGCCCGCTGTCCGTCTCCGGAGGCGGGCAAACGTCATTGTTGGCACGACATTTGCAAGTGTATGGGCAGCCCCCTTCCCCACGAAGGAGAAGAGGGGCCTGTACACCCCAAACAAACACAGATTTTATGGATATCAGCAAAGATTTCAGAAACTATGCCGTCAATCACCTTGGTATGAGCGGAAATACCCTCGACGGCTATGCCAAATACACCTCCGCGCAGGCTGAGAAAAACGGCATCATCATGCCTACAGCCGACTACATGAACCCCTACATCCTCGAGGAGCGTCAGCTCAACGTCACCCAGATGGACGTCTTCTCTCGCCTGATGATGGACCGCATCATCTTCCTCGGCACTCAGGTGAGCGACCAGAGCGCCAACATCATCCAGGCTCAGCTCCTCTATCTCGACTCCGTGGATCCCGATAAGGATATCTCCCTCTACATCAACTCCCCCGGGGGCTCAGTATACGCCGGTCTGGGTATCTACGACACCATGCAGTATGTCAACTCCGACGTGTCGACCATCTGCACCGGTATGGCTGCTTCGATGGCCGCCGTGCTCCTGGTGGCCGGTGAGCACGGCAAGCGCTTCGCGCTCCCCCATAGCCGTGTGATGATCCACCAGCCGATGGGTGGCATCCAGGGCCAGGCCTCCGATATCGAGATCACAGCCCGCGAGATCCTCAAATTGAAGGAGGAACTCTATCGCATCATCTCCGACCACTCAGGCCAGCCATTCGAGAAGGTAGAGCGCGACTCCGACCGTGACTACTGGATGATCGCTCCCGAGGCCAAGGAGTATGGAATGATTGACCGTATCCTCGTCAACCAGCGCAAGAAGGAGACTAACAAATAATCCTCGGATATGGCAACCAAAAAGAAGGGTAACGGATACACCTGCATGATGTGCGGACGTCCGGACTCCCCCGAGACTCCTGTCGTCAAGGTGCTCGAAGGGTTGACGCTCTGCACGGACTGCATCCAGTTTATCGAGCAGGCCCGCGACGCTGAGATGGCTGCTCGTCGATCTGCCGGCGCCGGCAGGGAGACGCATGAGATACCCAAGCCCAAGGAGATAAAGGCCTTCCTCGACAACTATATCATCGGTCAGGAAGAGGCCAAGAAGTATCTCTCGGTCGCTGTCTACAACCACTACAAGCGCATAGCCCGCATGGAGGAGGCCGCCAAGCGCGCCGCTGAGGCCGGAAGCGGCTCCAAGAAGCCTCAGGATATATTGCAGGCAGACACTGACAACGTAGAGATCGAGAAGAGCAACATCATCATGGTCGGTCCTACCGGTACGGGAAAGACCCTCCTGGCCAAGACAATCGCCAAGCTACTGGATGTCCCCTTCACTGTCGTCGACGCTACGGTGCTGACCGAGGCAGGATATGTCGGTGAGGATATAGAGAGCTTGCTGACACGACTGCTACAGGCGTGTGACTACGACGTGCAGCGCGCCGAGAAGGGTATAGTATTCATCGATGAGATCGACAAGATCGCGCGTAAGAGCGACAACCCCTCCATCACCCGTGACGTCAGCGGCGAGGGTGTGCAGCAGGGTCTGCTGAAACTCCTCGAAGGGTCTACGGTGCTCGTCCCCCCCAACGGAGGACGCAAGCATCCCGAGCAGAAGCTCATACCCGTCGACACGAAGAATATCCTCTTCATCTGCGGTGGTGCCTTCGACGGTATCGAGCGCAAGATAGCATCGCGTCTCAACACCCACGTAGTAGGTTACGGTCACGACTCCACCACCAAGAAGGAGCAGCGTGAGAACCTGATGCGCTACGTCATGCCCCAGGACCTGAAATCGTTTGGTCTGATCCCCGAGATCATCGGCCGACTCCCGGTGCTGACGAGTCTGGAACCCCTGGACCGCGATGCACTGCGCCGGATCCTGACCGAGCCGCGCAATGCTATAGTGCGACAGTACAAGAAGATGTTTGAGATCGACGGTGTCAACCTTGAGTTTACTGATGATGCCCTCGATACTATCGTCGACAAGGCCATAGAGTATAAGCTCGGAGCCCGCGGACTGCGCTCCATCGTGGAGACCGTGATGGTCGACGCCATGTATGAAGTTCCCTCCACCGGAGAGACGGAGTTTACAGTCAACGCCGATTACGTCAAGTCGAAGCTCCGCGATGCCCGGTTCGGAGCGATAGAGGGATAAGATCCCGAATCGTCTTGACAGACATTGAGGTTAAGGTCTCGAGACCCTACGTATAGTTAAGTCAGCGGGGGAGGCATATCGCAATCTGATATGCCTCCCCCGCTTGCTTTGCAGTCGAAAGACAGTGTTAAAATGAGAGAGAGTAGATAAATTAGTTTCCCAATTGCGAGATTTTTATTAACTTTGTGTAAGCAACCGCCGATTTACAGGGTCGGCGACGCGGTAAACTATTCTAAATCCTCTACTTCTCACCGCTATGGCTGACAGAAACGACATCCTCGCAGCCCTGAAGCGCCACTTCGGGTTTGAAAAATTCAAGGGAAACCAGTACCCGGTCATCGAGTCGCTACTCGATGGTCGCGACGTCTTCGTGCTTATGCCCACGGGAGGGGGAAAGTCGCTGTGTTATCAGCTCCCCGCCCTCATGATGCCCGGGACGGCCCTGGTCATCTCCCCGCTGATCGCACTGATGAAGAATCAGGTCGACTCCCTGCGCTCACACTGTGGAGACGAGGGAGTGGCGCATTTCCTCAACTCCTCCCTGACCCGCGCACAGTCAGACAGGGTGAAGCGCGACGTGCTCGAAGGGCGTACGAAGCTTCTCTATGTGGCTCCCGAGTCGTTGGCCAAGATGGAGAATATCAGATTTCTGCGTGAGGTCCGGATCAGCTTCTATGCCGTCGACGAGGCTCACTGCATATCGGAGTGGGGACACGATTTCCGCCCCGAGTATCGCCGCATACGCCCCCTGATCAATGATATAGGTTCTCGTCCGGTCATCGCCCTGACTGCCACGGCCACCCCCAAGGTGCAGCATGACATACAGAAGTGTCTTGGTATCATCGGAGCGAATGTCTACCGCAGCAGCTTCAACCGCGAGAACCTGTTTTATGAAGTGCGCCCGAAGACGAAACATGTCGATGCCGACGTGGTGCGCTACATCAAGCAGAATCCCGGGAAGTCGGGGATCATCTACTGCCTGAGCCGCAAGAAGGTGGAGGAGCTGGCAGATTTCCTGGTGCTCAACGATATCAGGGCCCTGGCCTATCACGCCGGGATGGACAGCGCGAAGCGCTCGGCCCATCAGGATGCCTTCCTGCACGAAGAGGTGGACGTCATTGTGGCCACTATAGCCTTCGGAATGGGTATAGACAAGCCCGACGTGCGCTACGTCATCCACTATGACATACCCAAGAGCCTCGAAGGATACTACCAGGAGACGGGGCGCGCCGGGCGAGACGGCGGAGAGGGGAAATGTGTGACATTTTACACACATAAAGATCTACAGAAACTCGAAAAACTGATACAGACCAAGAATCCCACGGAGCAGGAGATCGGGCGGCAGCTGCTGATCGAGGTCGCCAACTATGCCGAGTCGTCGGTGTGTCGGCGCCGGATACTGCTCAACTACTTCGGCGAAGAGTATGAGGCCGAGGAGTGTGGGAATTGTGACAATTGCTTAAATCCTAAGACAAAAGTGGAAGCAAAAGACCAGCTTGCCGCGCTCATCGAAACGGTGATGGCGGTAAAAGAGAGATTCAAGCCTGAATATGTCATCCAGGTGATGGTGGGGCGCAAGACGGACGAGATCCGCGCCAACGGCCATGACCGACTCGACGTGTTCGGCTCCACACCCGACTGCGACGACCGCTTTCTGGGCGCTGTGGTGCGCCAGGCCGTCATCGCAGGTTATCTGACCCGCGACATCGAAAATTACGGTATCCTGCACGTGACCCCGAAGGGGAGGAAGTATCTCAACGCGCCCGTATCGTTCAAGGTGTCGGAAGACAATGATTATAATGATGCCGACGCCGAGCCGCAGACTCGCGGTGCCGGAAGCGGAGCCGCAGACCAGGAGCTTTTCAGCATATTGCAAGATATCCGCCGCAAGGTGGCCCGTCGCCTGGATCTGCCACCCTATGTGATATTTCAGGATCCCTCACTCGAAGCCATGGCCACGACGTATCCCGTCACGGAGGCCGAGCTGCTCAATATCCCCGGTGTCGGTGTCGGCAAGGCCCGCAAGTATGGGGCGGAGTTTCTCAACGTCATCCGTGAGCACGTGGAAGCCAACGATATAGTGCGTCCAGAAGACTTCGTGGTGCGTACAGTGGCGAGCAAGAGTAAAATCAAGATATACCTTATACAGGGTATAGATCGCAAGATAGATCTGGAAGAGCTGGCCGAGTCCAAGGGACTCGAATTTGAGGAGCTCCTCGATGAGCTTGAATCTATCGTGGACGCCGGCACCAAGATCAATATCGACTACTACCTCGAATCCATACTCGACGAAGACCGCGAGGAGGACATCATGGACTACTTCCGCGAGACCGAGGAGGATGACCTGGAGGCGGCTATACAGGAACTCGGTGACGAGTACAGTGAGGATGAGATACGCCTGGTGCGCGTGAAGTTTCTCTCCGAAATGGGTAACTGACAATTTTTTGCCCGGCGGTCCGTTAATCTATCAGTAACATAACTGACACTCATGAATAATAAGATGATGGTAGCCGCCGCTGTGTCGGCGTGCGCCTGCCTGGCCTGGGCGGCCAAGGACCCCGTATTGATGCGGGTGGGAAACCTCGAGGTCCCCAAGTCGGAGTTCGAGTATCTTTATCATAAGAACACGCAGCAGCAGCTGGAGGCTCAGCCGATGGATGAGTATGTGGATCTCTTCACGATCTACAAGCTCAAGGTCGCCGACGCCATCGCGGCCGGCAAGGACACGACGCTGTCGATGCGTCGCGACATGGCCAAGTACCGTCGCGAGCTGGCCGCTCCCTTCCTGGCTGACTCTGTTTTTCTCAATAATCTTGTAAAGGAGGCCTATGACCGCTCACGCACCGAGCTGGAACTCTCCCACATCATGCTGCTGAAGGGGCAGACACCCGCTCAGCAGCGCGCCAACCGCCAGAAGCTCGACAGCATCCGTTCGATCATAATCAACGAAGGTCGTGACTTCGCCGAGATGGCCCGTGCCTTCTCGGAGGATCGCGGCACGGCTGCCAACGGAGGCTCGCTGGGCTACATTACCGCCGGTAGGCTCCCCTATATGTTTGAGTCGATGGCCTACGCCACACCCGACGGTGAGGTCTCGGAGGTAGTGGAGAGTCCCATGGCCTACCATATCATCAAGCGCACCGCTTCGCGTCCGGCGCGCGGCACCGTCCTCGCCGGGCATATCATGAAGATGATTAATCCCGGCTCCTCTCCCGCCGAGGAGGCAGCCGCCAAGGCATGGGCCGACAGTATCTACAATCTGGTGAGTGCCAATCCCGCTATCTTCGAGCAGGTGGCCATGACTTCGAGCGACGACAAGGGTAGCGCCCGCCAGGGTGGTATGCTCCCCTGGTTTGGCGCCGGCATGATGGTCGCCCCCTTCGACTCCGCAGCCTTCGCGCTTGGGAAGGGTGAGATCTCGAAGCCCGTGCGCTCGCAGTATGGCTGGCATATCATCCGCAAGGTCGACGCCAAAGGGCCCGAAAGCCTCGAGGAGATGAAGCCCGAGATTCTGGCACGTGTGCAGAACCCCCAGGACGAGCGTTCGAAAATCGTGCGTGAGAATAATGACAAGCGCCTCGCCCGCAAGCATAAAGGTCAGCTTCTGAAACCCGGCATGGAGCGCCTGCACGGCTATGTGCGTCAGAATGGTCTCGACAGCACTTTCTATGATACCTGCCGTCAGGGTGAGTTGAGCGGTGTGGCTGTGGCCAAGATCGGGAAGAAAACCTTCACCGCCTCCGATATGATGGAGAATCTGCGGGTTATGCAGCAGCCCGATATCGAGGCTGCTGAGACTCTGGTCGACAACTTCGCCAACGCCTTCCTCAGCAGCCGCCTGATGGATGCCGAGTTTGAGTGGCTGGAGGCTAATGAACCCGAATATGGCAATCTTATCCGTGAGTATCACGACGGAAGTCTCCTCTACGAGATCAGTGTCGAGAAGGTGTGGGACCGTGCCTCGAAAGACACTGAGGGACTCAACCGCTACTTCGAGGCCCACAAGGATGATTACAAATGGCAGAAGCCTCATGTGAAGGGACTGCTCGTTCAGGCCGTCAATGACGATGTGGCTCAGCGTGCCCGTCAGCGCCTCGCCACAATGGCCGGCGACACTGTCGTCTCAGCCATGCGCAAGGAGTTTGGCAAGGATATCGTCATCGAGCGTGTCCTCGTCGAGCAGGGTGCCAATCCTATGGTTGACAATATCATGTTTGGCACCGAGGCCGTGTGCCCCTCGGCAGCGTCCATGACCACATACTTCCTCTACGATCCCAAGGTGCTGATGGTGCCTGAAGAGGTCAGTGATGTACGCGGACTGGTGACAAGCGATTATCAGACCGAGCTCGAGAGCCTGTGGGTCGAGGAGCTTAAAGCAAAATACCCTGTGAGCATCGACCGCAAGGTGCTCAAGAAAGTGAAATGATATCCCGACGACGCAGAGCGTCACTCGCGGCTATGGTGACGACCGCCATGGCCGCGTTGTGTAATTGCGGGGGGACACACTCGACCGACGATACCACAGACTCCTCGGGGGGGCTGCTGGTAGAGTTTGAAGGAGAGCGGCTGACAGAAGACGACTTGGCACTGGCCATGCCCAGAGGGGTGACAGGTGAAGACAGTGTGGAGGCGCGCAATGCCATCATTCGAGACTGGCTGACCGACCGGTTGCTACAGCGGGCAGCTACCGATGCTCTCCCGGACGACGACCGGGAGCGCATTGACAGGATGGTCGAAGACTATCGTCGCACGCTGACCGTCGACACCTGGCGGCGCCGTGTGACCGACTCATATGACGACCGCGTGCCCGAAGACAGTATCCGTCGCTGGTATGCCACACATCGGGCAGAGACTACCGTCAGGCGTCCCCTCGCGCGGGGAGTCGTGATCAAGCTACCCTCCGGTTCGCTGCGGCTCGACCAGGCCAGGGCGTGGGTGGCGGAATGCAGTGAGCGCTCCATCGACCTCATAGAGTCCGAACTTCTCGACGAGGCCAAGGGGTATGAATATTTCGGTGACCGATGGGTAGACATGGGTGACCTTGCAGAGCAGGTGCCCGGTATGCCCTCCGATCCCAAGCAACTCGCTCAGTGGCCTGATGATTACGAGAGGAGCATCGGGGGATGGACGTGTCTGGTGCATATAACCGCCCGGCTGCAACCCGGTGAGCGTATGCCCTATGACTACGCGGCTCCAATCATAGCCGAGCGACTGAGCAATGCCACGGCACGCACCCGCCTCACTGACCTCACCGTCAGGCAGGCCGCCAAGAGTGCCCGCGACGGTTCGCTTCGGGTGTGGCCCGAAGCGGAGGAGGCCCTGCCATTCCGACTCGTGCCCCGCGGCAAGTGAGGGGACGCCGGGAAAGCTACTTGAAACTACAACTTAAACCATACAACACCATATCGTGACTGTGAAGAAGATCAGAACCCTCATAATAGGAGCCGCCTGTCTGGCCTCCATCTGCGCCATAGCAACACCGAAGCGCAATGCCGTCGACGAGGTAGTCTGGATCGTCGGAGACCAACCTATCTTCCGCTCTGACGTGGAGGAACTCTATCAGCAGATGCGCTCCGAGGGGACTCCCCTCTCCGGCGACCCCTACTGCACGCTCCCCGAGCAACTCGCCGTCGAGAAACTGTATCTCCATCAGGCGCGTCTCGATACCATCGAGGCTCCCGAGGGGCAGGTGCAGAGCGGTGTCGACAGACGCCTGGAGTTTTTTGTCTCCAACCTGGGCTCCAAGGAGAAGGTGGAGCAGTATTTCCGCAAGCCCTTCCCGGTCCTGCGTGAGCAGCTCGTCGAGGTGATGCGCAACAACTACATCACCGAGCAGGTGCAGCAGCAGATCACCAAGGGTGTCAAGGCGACGCCAATCGAGGTGAAACGCTATTATGACCGACTGCCGGCCGACAGTATCCCCTACGTGCCGATGCAGGTCGAGGCTCAGATCATACAGCTCAATCCCACGGTGCCCAAGCAGGAGATTGAAGACGTGAAGGCCCGTCTGCGCGACTATGCCGACCGTGTTAACAAGGGGGAGGCTCAGTTTTCCACTCTCGCCATCATGTATAGCGAGGATGGATCAGCGATGCAGGGTGGCGAGCTCGGATTTCACAGCCGTGCCGACTTCGTGCCGGAGTTCAGCAACGTAGCCTTCAATCTCTCCGATCCCGACCGTGTGTCGCGCATCGTGGAGACGGAATACGGATACCATATCATCCAGCTAATCGAGAAGAGGGGGGAGCAGGCCAACTTCCGTCATATCCTCCTGCGTCCGAAGATATCACAGGCTGATCTGGACCTGTCGGTGCATCGTCTGGACTCACTCCGCAAGGAGATAGTCGGAGGTAAATTCACCTTCGACGAGGCAGCGCGCTACGTCTCGCAGGATAAGGACACGCGCAACAACCGCGGAGTCATGGTCAATCAGCAGACAGGCACGAGCCGGTTTGAGATGCAGGATCTTCCGCCAGAGGTGGCACGCCATATCAACTCGATGAACGTCGGCGACATCTCCGAGGCCTTCGTCATGAAGGATCCCCGCCGCAATCAGGAT